>NZ_JBKKAP010000158.1:0-7773 GCF_046714615.1 Paeniglutamicibacter sp. | reverse complement strand
AACCCCGCACCCGGCCCGCGCCCCCGCGCGCGCGGGGCGCGCGCCCCCCCCCCCCCCCACCCCCCCCCCCCCCCCGGCGGGGGGGGGCGGCCGATTGCCATGCGGTTGAGGAGGCGCGGACGGCCATCCCCGTTGGCGCTAGAGGTGGACGTGCAGGCGGCGCGCGGCCTCGGAAATGGAGCCCGAGAGCGAGGGGTAGACCGAGAACGTCTCCGCCATGTCATCGACGTGCAGCTTGTTGTGCACCGCCAGGGCGATGGGGAAGATCAGCTCGGAGGCTCGCGGGGCAACCACGACGCCGCCGATGATGGTTCCGGAGCCGCGGCGCGAAATGATCTTCACGAAACCCTGGTTCACGTTCATCATCTTGGCGCGCGCGTTGGTGGCCAGATCCAGCTTAATGATGTCCGCCTGGTACTTGCCCTCGGCGACCATGTTCTCGGTGACACCCACGGTGGCGATCTCCGGGGAGGTGAAGATGTTCGAGGAGACCTCGGTGAGCTTCAGCGGCTTCACCGAGTCGCCCAGAAGGTGCGCCATGGCAATGCGTCCCTGCATGGCGGAGACCGAGGCCAGCGCGAAGACGCCGGTGCAGTCGCCTGCCGCGTACACGTTGCCGGCGGTCGTGCGCGAAACGCCGTCGACCTGGATGTGGCCGGATTCGGTGAGCTTGATGCCCGCTTCCTCCAGGCCGATGCCGGCGGTGTTCGGGATCGAGCCGACTGCCACCAGGCAGTGGCTGCCCACGATGACCTGTCCGTCGCCCAGGGTCACCTTCACCGTGTCGCCGACGCGTTCCACGGCCTCGGCACGGGACTTGGCCACCACGTTGACGCCGTTGTTCTTGAATGCCTGTTCGAGGACCTCGGCGGCATCCGCGTCCTCGCCCGGCAGCACGCGGTCACGCGAGGAGACCAGGGTGACCTTGGTGCCCAGCAGGTTGTAGGCGGAGGCGAATTCGGCACCGGTGACACCGGAACCGATGACGATCAGGTGCTCGGGGATTTCCTTCAGGTTGTAGACCTGGGTCCAGTTGAAGATGCGTTCGCCGTCGGGAATCGCGGTGGGCAATTCGCGCGGGTGGGCCCCGACGGCAATCAGCAGGGCGTCGGCGGGGATGTTCTCCGTGCTGCCGTCGGCTCGGACGACCTCGACGGTGGAGGCATCAAGCAACCTGCCCTCGCCGATGACCACGCGCACTCCCACTCGCTCGAGGCCCATGTGGATGTCCGAGGACTGCTCCCTGGCCAGCTCCATGAGTCGGGCATTCATGACCGACAGGTCGGCCACGGCAAGGGTGCCAGGTTCGCCGACCTGGACACCGAATTCGCGCGCACCGGTGACCCGACGCATGGCGTCGGCCGTGGCAACCAGGGTCTTGGACGGGACGACGTCGGTCAACACCGCCGAGCCTCCCATGCCCGCTCGTTCGACGATGGTCACCTGCGCACCAAGGTGCGCACCTACCATCGCGGCCTCGTAGCCGCCGGGGCCTCCGCCGAGAATTACTAGCCTGGGGGAACTGATATCGCGTTGTGCACTCACGATCACTCATTCTTCCCTACTGCGCAGCCAAGTGCACACCGCACACGCGGGCAGGGGCCCGGCAGTGGGGCACGGTGCCGGCGCGATCCCCCGGACTTGGACGGTGCCCACGTGCGGCGCCGGACCCGCGCGCGGGGTGGCCATGCGCCCGCCACCTGACAATGCGGGGATCCGCCGGTAGGTTTAACCCCGTGATCGACAACGAATCTGCCCCCTTTGACCTGGCCAACGCCGCCGCCGCCAAGATCGCCGAACTCACCGGCATCCCGAACCACGACATTGCGCTGGTGCTTGGCTCCGGCTGGGGCGAGGCGGCGAACCTGATCGGCGAAACCACCCACCGCATCGACGCCACCGAATTGCCGGGCTTCCACGCCGCCGCGGTGCCCGGGCACGCCGGAACGATTTCCTCGGTGCTCACCGCCGGCGGCAAGCGCGTGCTGGTGCTCGGTGCCCGCACCCACTTCTACGAGGGCAAGGGCGTGCGCGCCGTGGTCCACGGGGTGCGCACCGCCGCGGCCGCGGGGGCCAAGACCCTGGTGCTGACCAACGGCTGCGGCGGGCTGAACCCGGCCTGGACCCCGGGCACCCCGGTGCTGATTGCCGACCACATCAACCTCACCGCCACCTCCCCGCTGGAGGGGGCGACGTTCGTGGACCTCACCGACCTGTACTCCCCGCGCATCCGCACCCTGGCCCTCGAGGTGGACCCGAGCCTCGATGAGGGCGTCTACGCGCAGTTCACCGGCCCGCACTACGAGACCCCCGCGGAGGTGCAATACGCCAAGGTGATCGGCGCGGACCTGGTCGGCATGTCCACCGCGCTGGAGGCCATCGCCGCGCGCCACGCGGGCATGGAGGTCTTCGGGATCTCACTGGTCACCAACCTGGCCGCCGGCATCTCCGAGACCACCCTCAGCCACGGAGAGGTCATCGAGGCCGGGCAGGCCGCCGGACCGCGGATTTCCGCACTGCTGGCCGACATCGTCGCCAAGCTCTAGCCCCCCGGCACGTCCGTTGCGGCGCACCCCCGGCCACAGCCCAGATCCCGGACCCCCGCCACACCCGGCGGCCCGGCCCAGCAGAAGGACCCACCACAGCAGATGAGCACCCACAAGATCGACGCCGACCTGCTCGAGCGTGCCGCGGCGTGGTCCGCCCAGGACCCTGATCCGGTGACGGCGGCGGCGTTGCGCGGGCTGTGCGCCGCCGCTGCAGCCGGGGACGCGGCGGCCGCCTCCGAGCTGGCCGACAGGTTTGCCGGCTTCCTGGCGTTCGGGACCGCGGGGCTGCGTGCCGAGCTGGGGCCGGGCCCGAACCGCATGAACTCCATGGTCGTGCGCCGCACCGCTGCCGGCATCGGGCGCTTCCTGCTCGCCGCTGCCGAGGGCACCTACACCCCGCGGGCGGTCATCGGCTTTGATGCCCGGCACAATTCCGATGTCTTTGCGCGCGAATCCGCCGCC
Organism: Paeniglutamicibacter sp.; assembly: GCF_046714615.1. Taxonomy (NCBI): domain Bacteria; kingdom Bacillati; phylum Actinomycetota; class Actinomycetes; order Micrococcales; family Micrococcaceae; genus Paeniglutamicibacter; species Paeniglutamicibacter sp. Next base: position 4,762 of record NZ_JBKKAP010000158.1, on the reverse strand, counting down.
GTGCTCACGGCCGCGGGCATCGAGGTGCAGCTGCTGCCCTCGGCCCTGCCCACCCCGGTGCTGGCCTGGGCCGTGCGCGAGCTGGGCGCAGAGGCCGGGATCATGGTGACCGCGAGCCACAACCCGCCGGCCGACAACGGCTACAAGGTCTACCTCGGCGGGCGCGCGGAAAGCGGGTGGGGCCAAGGAGCCCAGATCGTCAGCCCTGTCGATGCGCAGATCGCCGCGCAGATCCAGCACGACGAACCCATGGCGGACATCGCCCTGGCCACGGAAGGCTGGAGCGTGCTGCCCGGCGCCGGGCAGCCCGGGGACATCGAAGGCGGATACCTGGACACCATCGCCGGCGTCGTCCCGGCGGCCGGCGGGCTGGGCGGCGACCCAATCACCGCCGCGCGGGAGAACCTGCGCATCGTACTCACCCCGATGCACGGGGTCGGCGGGCACACCATGGCACAGGCGCTGGGCAGCGCCGGTTTTTCCCGGGTGCGCCTGGTGTCAGAGCAGGCCGAACCGGACCCTGACTTCCCCACCGTGGCCTTCCCCAACCCGGAGGAGCCCGGCGCCCTTGACCTGGCCCTGGCCCTGGCCACGGACACCGATGCCGACCTGGTCATCGCCAACGACCCGGACGCCGACCGCTGCGCCGCGGCGGTGAGATTCCCGGACACCGGCTGGCGGATGCTGCGCGGGGACGAGGTCGGGTGGCTGCTGGGCGACCGCAGCGCCGCCAGCGCCTCCGACGGGGCGGTGCTGGCGAACTCCATCGTGTCCTCGCGCATGCTCGCCTCAATCGCCGCGGCCCATTCCCTGGCCCACGAGAACACGCTGACCGGCTTCAAGTGGATTTCCCGCGTGCCCTCCCTGGCCTTCGGCTACGAGGAGGCGCTGGGCTATTGCGTGGCCCCTTCCCTGGTGCGCGACAAGGACGGCATGTCCGCGGCGCTGATGCTGGCCGACTATGCAGCCGAGCTCAAGGCCGCCGGCTCCTCGCTGCCGGCGGTGCTCGATGCCCTGGCGCTGGCGCACGGGTTGCACCAGACCGATCAGCTCTCGGTGCGGGTGGCGGATTTGGGATTGCTGGACACCATGATGGAATCGCTGCGTGTCGCCCCGCCTGCAGCACTGGGCGGGGAGGCCGTCACCGGGTTCGAGGACCTGTCCCTGGGGGCGAACCTGCCGCCCACCGACGGGCTGCTCTTTGTGACCGCGGCCAACACCCGGGTGATCGTGCGTCCCTCGGGCACCGAGCCCAAGCTCAAGTGCTACCTCGAGGTCCTCTCCCCGGTCGCCGGACGCGGAGACCTGCCGGCGGCCCGCGCCGCCGGCACCGCGCGGCTCGAGGCCATCAAGCAGGAACTCGCCGGCCTGCTGAACCGGTAGGCACAGCAGGGCGGCCAAGCCGCCGCCGCTTGCGCACCCCTCCCCCACGCACATCAACCCCCCTCACGACCAGGAGCCACAGAACACGCCATGAGCAGCCAGAACATCGCCTCGTACATCGACCACACCATCCTGAACCCCGACGCCGCGGCCTCCGACGTGGCCCGCATCTGCGCCGAGGCCGTGAAATACAAGTTCAAGTCCGTCTGCGTGAACCCGATCTGGGTCGCCACCGTGAGCGCCGCGCTCGCGGACTCCGGCGTGCTGACCTGCTCGGTCATCGGTTTCCCCTTCGGTGCCACCCCCACCGCCGCCAAGGTCTTTGAGGCGAGCACCGCGGTGTCCGACGGCGCCAACGAGGTCGACATGGTCATCAACATCGCCGCCGCCAAGGCAGGGGACGAGGAAGCCCTGGTGGCGGACATCTCCGCCATTGCCGAAGCGGTGCACGCCGGCGGGGCGATCCTGAAGGTCATCATCGAGACCGCGCTGCTCACCGACGATGAAAAGGTGCTGGCCTGCCGCGCGTCGGTGCTGGCAGGCGCCGACTTCGTGAAGACCTCCACCGGTTTTGCCGGCGGCGGGGCGACGCTGGCCGATGTGGCGCTGATGCGCGCGACGGTGGGGCCGGACATGGGCGTGAAGGCCTCAGGCGGCGTGCGCTCGCTGGAAACCGCGCATGCCATGATCGCCGCCGGCGCCACGCGTCTTGGTTCCAGCTCGGGAGTTGCTATTGTGGAGGGTGAACAAGGCGCCGAGGGCTACTGATCTCGTATCTCGCACGCGCATTGAAACCAGATCATTTTTAGGAGATTCGCTGTGTACTCGAACGGCAAGAACGTAGCCCACTCGGGCCAGGGCCACTTGGTCGGGAACGTCATCGCTTTGGTGGTGTTCTTCGTCCTGTTCGTCGGAGCCATCTACGCGCTCTCGTACTGGTCGCTGGACAACGCCTGGATTCCCGGCATTTCCTGCCTGGTGCTGGCCATGCTGGCCTTCGGCGTCCCGCAGCACATCCTGGGCATGTCCGACCGCAACCCGGCGAAGACGTCCTCGCAGCAGGAATAGACGCCACCGGCGTCTCCCGCTGAGGGAGGCGGGCACCGCGCAGCATCCGCAATCCGCACCCCGTGCGGACTCGGTTGCACGCGGCGCCCGCCTCCCTTTTTGCATGCCGCTTCCGGGCGCTTTCCGACCAGATCCAGGCCGCCGGACAGCCGGGCGCGAAGGGCACCGCCTTCATTTCTACAAGCCGTAGAAAAGCGCGGGTCGTCGCGTGTAGGATGAAGTCCAGCGGACGCCGCAAGGCTTTCGCCGGATTACCGTCCCCGACTGAGGAAATGAGCGCTTCACCATGGAAAATACTCCACATAGCACCGTCGTTGTCGGCATTGACGGGTCGCCGCAATCAATCAGTGCCCTTCGCTACGCCGCCACCCTGGCCGGGTCCCTGGGCCACGACCTGGTGGCACTTTCCTCGTGGCTTCCGCGCATCGCACTGGAGGACTACACCCCCGACTGGGCACCCGAGCAGGACGCCCGCGACTCGCTGGAGAAGTCCATCGAACAGGCCTTCGGCCAGGAAGTCCCGGCAAACCTGGCGCGCAAGGTGGTCATGGGACCGGCTGCACCCAACCTCATCGAGGCCTCCAAGGACGCGGCAATGCTCGTCCTGGGCACGCGCGGACGCGGCGGCTTCAAGGGACTGGTCCTGGGTTCGGTGTCCAGCTCGCTGGCAGCGCACGCCAAGTGCCCGGTGCTGATCCACCACGGCGAAACCACCCCCTCTGACAACCACTGATACACGGATGCCGGGTGCTTGCCCCCATTTCGGGGCACGCACCCGGCATCCGCCTTTTGGGCGCAGGGCCCTCGGTGGCGGCTACACCTTGGCGCGCGGCGCCTCGACCTCGAAGATGTTGCCCAGCACCCCGGAGACCCATTCCAGGATCTTCTCGTCCACCAGGTCCCGGCCCCCGATCGGGGAAGAAAGCGGCTTGGGGATCACGATGGCACCCAGCGCCGGCTTGTCGGCAGCGCCCTTGTACATCCGCGCCAGGCGCAGCTGCCGAGAGTCCGGCAAATCGGCGATGGCTGCGGGGGCGAACTTGATCATGTTCCCCATCATCGCCACGTCGGTCAGCCCCAGGGTCCGGGCCCGGATACGGATCCGCGCCACCTCAAGCAGGTTCACCACCGGCGCCGGCGGCTGCCCGTACCTGTCAACCAGCTCGGCCAGCACGTCCTCGAGCCCCTCGAAGTCGGTGGCCGCGGCGATCTTCCGGTAGGCCTCCAGGCGCAACCGTTCCCCGGGCACGTAGTCGTGCGGCAGGTGTGCGTTGACCGGCAGCTCGATCTTCATTTCCGCGGTCTTCTCGTCGGCCTCGCCCTTGAAGTCGGCCACCGCCTCGCCGACCAGGCGCAGGTACAAGTCGAAGCCGACGCCGGCGATGTGCCCGGACTGTTCCCCGCCGAGCAGGTTGCCTGCCCCGCGGATCTCCAGGTCCTTCATGGCCAGCTGGTAGCCCGAGCCCAGCTCGTTGTGTGCAGCCACGGCCTTCAGCCGCTCCAGGGCAACTTCGCCCAGCGGCTTCTCGGCGTTCCAGAGGAAGTAGGCGTAGGCGCGCTCACGTCCGCGGCCCACCCGCCCGCGCAGCTGGTGGAGCTGGGACAGGCCGTAGTTGTCCGCCCGGTCCACGATCAGCGTGTTGGCATTGGAGATGTCAAGGCCGGTCTCGATGATGGTGGTGGAGACGAGCACGTCGAACTTCTTCTCCCAGAAGTCCTGGATGATCTTCTCCAGCCGCGACTCGCTCATCTTGCCGTGGGCCACCTCGACGCGGGCCTCCGGCACCAGCTCGCGCAGCTCGGAGGCGATCTTGTCGATGGAGGAGACGCGGTTGTGCACGAAGAAGACCTGCCCGTCGCGCATCAGCTCGCGGCGGATGGCCGCGGAGATCTGCTTGTCGGTGCGCGGGCCCACATAGGTGAGCACCGGGTGGCGCTCCTCCGGCGGGGTGGCCAGCGTGGAGGTCTCGCGGATGCCGGTCAGGGACATCTCCAGGGTGCGCGGGATCGGGGTCGCGGACATGGAGAGCACGTCCACGTTGGTGCGCATCTTCTTGAGCTGTTCCTTGTGCTCGACGCCGAAGCGCTGCTCCTCGTCGACGATCACCAGCCCCAGGTCCCTGAACTGGAAGGTGTCCGAGAGCAGCCGGTGCGTGCCCACGACCACGTCGACGGTGCCCGCCAGCAGCGCCGCGAGCGTCTCGCGGTTGGCGCGCGCGCCGTGCAGCGAGGAGAGCGCGCGCACGCGCAGCGGGTAGGCCGCCAGCCGCGAGGCGAACGTGCGCACGTGCTGCTCGGCCAGCACCTTGGT
>NZ_JBKKAP010000157.1:0-2358 GCF_046714615.1 Paeniglutamicibacter sp. | reverse complement strand
TGCAAATGGTTGATCTCCACGGCCCGGGGGAATGCCTCCCGCGCGTTGGGTCCTATGCATCCACCCCATTGCACGACTCCCGCACCTAGGGGCTCTTCGTCCCTCCAGGCGATCAGGTACGTCGTGTCTCCGGCGAGCTGGCCGGAGTGGTGCGATTCATGCACACCCCCGTGAACCTTCCAGCGTGAGGAAAGTATGGCGAGGTCATCGTCTGTGCAGGGGCGAATGTCCATGCCCCCATTAAACATGCCGGACTAGAAAAGAAGGAGGCAATCGCGGGCAAAAACAGGCCGTTATTTGGCGGTGCTGAACAGCAATGGCACAAAGAATGTCCGGTTAGGGTTCCGTTATCGGTGCATTGCGTCGACACATTGCCGGGGTGTGGTGACTTGCAGATTCAGGACCACTCGGTGCCCTTGATAAGTTGGCCAAAACACCCCACCGCGAAAGGTCCCCAATGCCGTGCCCTCCCTCGATCACGCTGCGCCCATTCCAGGAGGCGGACACGGCATTCTTCGCCGGCATGGCCTCCGACGAACGGGTGACCCGCTACATCGGCGACGGCCGGCCCTGGGACGAACAAACCATCCAGGAACGCATCCGCGCGGCCCTCCAAGAAGACCCGCTCGATCAGGTTGGTGCCTCTCGCTGGTTCCTGGCCACCGAGGCAAATGCGCCCGTCGGCATCGTGGTCTCGTCCTGCAAGGACGCGGGCGTGGAAGTCGGATACTGGGTCTCCCCGGACCACTGGGGCCGAGGCATCGCCGGGGCCATGCTCGACGCCGCCCTGGCCAGCATTCCCGACACCTACGGCTCCCGGAACCTGCTAGCCCGCGTGGACCCCGCCAACGCGGTCTCCGCCAAGTTGCTCACCCGCCGCGGATTCCAACTGGACACCCACGTTGAGGGCCTTGACCACTACACCCTGGTGTAATGATCCGGTTCTAGGAATCCCTCCTACCGACTGGCAGCACACACTGGCCAATGCAGCACAACAACCTCTAATCCATTTGCGGCCTCAGCAGTCCGGCTGTTCCGCAGCACCCCTTGCCAACGGACAACGGACCGTGGCGGCCACATGTCCCAGACGGTTCATCGAACCGGGGGCGAAAGGAAGAAACCATGCAGAGCCAACCAGTACCAACAACATCCGGAGAGACCGAAGAGTCGCGGCGCAATTTCGTGAAGGTCCCCCTGGTGCAGATCGATGCGTTTGCCGATGCACTCTTCGAAGGCAACCCGGCAGCCGTCATGCCCCTGCCCGAATGGTTGCCGGACACGGTCCTCCAGCAGGCGGCAACGGAGAACAACCTCTCCGAGACGGCATTCCTGGTCAAGGACCTGCCCGTCGGGATCCAGACCCCGGACCCGGCCCACCCGTCGTACCATCTGCGCTGGTTCACCCCGGCCGTGGAGGTGGACCTGTGCGGGCATGCGACCATGGCCGCTGCCTCCTACCTCTTTGACGACGTGCACCCCCAGGCCGAAAAGCTCCAGTTCCACACCCGCAGCGGCTGGCTCACGGTGACCCGCCCGGCCGAGGGCCAGTACACCATGGACTTCCCCTCCGAGCTCCCCGCGCCGGTTGCCATCGACCCAGACATAGCCAAGGCCCTCGGGGTCCCGGTGAGCGAGGCATTGAAGGCCACCGACCACATCTACATGGTCGAAGACGCCCAAACCGTCATCGACCTGGCACCGGACCTCGCATTCCTGGCTTCCTTGCCGGTGCGCGGGACCATTGTCACGGCCCCGGGCACCGGAACCGACTACGATTTCGTCTCCCGCTGGTTCGGGGCCGAGGCAGGCGTGTCCGAGGACCCTGTCACCGGGTCCGCCCACTGCCAGCTCGCCCCGCTCTGGGCCGAACGCCTCGGCAAGCAGGAAATGCTGGCACGCCAGGCATCGGCCCGCGGCGGAACCGTGCACATCGACTTCGCGGGCGAACGCACAATATTGACCGGGCGTTGCGTCCGCTTCATGGAAGGAACCGCGACCCTTCCCCGCTGAGGCAACTCGCCCGGCCGAGCTTCCTATCGATGGGTCGAATTCCCTGCCATCGAGTTTGGGTGCCGAGCCAGGATTCGATGGCAGGGTTCTCCCAGCAGTTGTCCCGGTGAGGGTTCCTCTTTCGGAACAAACACGTACCGGAATCCGTGCTACGTCCCACCACTGTTCCAGCGACCGGCTTGCGGGCTTGTGGGCTCATCACGACTGGCGATGATGATTGTCGATGTCAGCGGTTCATGCCATCGTGAGGCATGACTATTGAACGCATCCGCCCCGAGGGGCTTGTCCACAGTCCAGCCTTCAGTCACGTCGCCATTGTGCCGGCCGGTGCAACCACAATCTACGTTG
>NZ_JBKKAP010000156.1:0-30203 GCF_046714615.1 Paeniglutamicibacter sp. | reverse complement strand
TTGTTGCCCGCGTCAACGGCGAGCTGAAGGACCTGGACCAGGAGCTGCCCGAGGGCGCCGAGATCGAGGGCGTCACCATCGATTCCCCGGACGGCCTGGACGTCCTCCGCCACTCCACCGCCCACGTCATGGCCCAGGCCGTGCAGCAGCTGCGCCCGGACGCCAAGCTGGGCATCGGCCCGTACATCACCGACGGCTTCTACTTCGACTTCGACGTGGCCGAGCCGTTCACCCCCGAGGACCTCAAGACCCTCGAGAAGATGATGCTCAAGATCGTCAACCAGAACCAGAAGTTCGTCCGTCGGGTGGTCAGCGAGGACGAAGCCCGCGAGGCCATGAAGAACGAGCCCTACAAGCTCGAACTCCTGGGCAAGAAGTACAATGCCGCCGAAGCCGGTGAGGGCGTCAACGTGGAGGTCGGCGCAGGCGACATCACAATCTACGACAATGTGGAGCGCAAGGAGGGGACCACCGTCTGGTGCGACCTCTGCCGCGGCCCGCACCTGCCGAACACCAAGCTCATCTCCAACGCGTTCGCCCTCACCCGGTCATCCTCCGCGTATTGGCTGGGCAACCAGAAGAACCAGCAGCTGCAGCGCATCTACGGCACCGCCTGGCCCACCAAGGACGCGCTCAAGTCCTACCAGGAGCGCATCGCGGAGGCTGAGCGGCGCGACCACCGCAAGCTCGGCGTTGAACTTGACCTGTTCTCCTTCCCCGACGAGCTGGGCTCCGGCCTGCCGGTGTTCCACCCCAAGGGCGGCATCATCCGCAAGGAGATGGAGGACTACTCCCGCCAGCGCCACGTCGACGCCGGCTACGAGTTCGTCTACACCCCGCATATCACCAAGGGACACCTCTACGAAGTCTCCGGTCACCTGGACTGGTACAAGGAAGGCATGTTCCCGCCCATGCGCGTGGATGAGGAACTTAACGCAGACGGTACAGTTCGCAAGCCTGCCCAGGACTACTACCTCAAGCCGATGAACTGCCCCATGCACAACCTGATCTTCCGCTCCCGCGGACGCTCATACCGCGAACTGCCGCTGCGCCTGTTCGAATTCGGTTCGGTCTACCGCTACGAGAAGTCCGGCGTGGTCCACGGGCTCACCCGCGTGCGCGGCATGACCCAGGACGACGCCCACATCTACTGCACCAAGGAGCAGATGAAGGACGAGCTGACCGAAACGCTGAACTTCGTGCTGGGTCTGCTCAAGGACTACGGGCTGGATGACTTCTACCTGGAGCTCTCCACCAAGAACCCGGAGAAGTTTGTTGGCGAGGACGCCATCTGGGACGAAGCCACCCGCACCCTCGCCGAGGTCGCCGAGGCCTCGGGACTGGAACTCGTCCCGGATCCGGGAGGAGCCGCGTTCTACGGACCGAAGATCTCCGTCCAGGCCAAGGACGCGCTGGGCCGCACCTGGCAGATGTCCACCATCCAGCTGGACTTCAACCTGCCCGAGCGCTTTGAGCTCGAGTACCAGGCAGCCGACGGCACCCGCCAGCGCCCGGTGATGATCCACCGCGCGCTCTTCGGCTCCGTCGAGCGCTTCATGGGCGTGCTCACCGAGCACTACGCCGGTGCCTTCCCGGCATGGCTTTCCCCGGTCCAGGTCGTGGGCATCCCGGTCGCCGAGGCCTTCAACGAGTACATGTTCGATGTCATCGACAAGCTCAAGGCCGCCGGCATCCGCGCCGAGGCAGATATCTCCTCGGATCGTTTCCCGAAGAAGATCCGCACCGCTTCCAAGGACAAGATCCCGTTTGTGCTCATCGCCGGTGGCGAAGACGCAGAGGCCGGGGCGGTGTCCTTCCGCTTCCGCGACGGCAGCACCGACAACGGCGTACCGGTGGACGAAGCGGTGGCCCGCATCGTTGCCGCCGTGAAGAACCGGGAAGCCTAAGGGCATGGGGGAGTCCACGAAAGTGCGCGAGGCCCGGAATCCGGGCGGGGCATCGCAGGAGGCGGCCGACGCCGAAATCACCGACGACTTTGAAATCGCCGGTGTGCCGGATTCGTTCCAGCGGCTGTGGACTCCCTACCGGATGGCCTACATCAAGTCCGGCCAGAACCACGTCAAGGACGAGGAAAACTGCCCGTTCTGCGCCGGCCCGACCCGTAGCGACGAGGATTCGCTGATCATCCACCGCGGCAAGACCGCCTACGTGATCCTGAACCTCTTCCCCTACAATCCGGGCCACCTGCTCATCTGCCCGTACCGGCACGTTCCGGACTACACAGACATCACCGAGGAGGAAACCGCGGAAATGGCGGCACTGGCCCAAAAGGCCATGCGCGTGCTGCGCCATGTCTCGCGCCCCACCGGATTCAACCTGGGCATGAACCAAGGGGTCACCGGGGGAGCGGGCATCGCCGCGCACCTGCACCAGCACGTGGTTCCGCGCTGGGCCGGGGACGGAAACTTCTTCCCGATCATTGCCGAAACCAAGGCCATCCCTGCCACCCTCAACGACATCCGCAAGGACCTGACCGCGGGCTGGCTTGAAATCGACTAAAAGCGAATAGAAATCCATGAATTGACCGTCGTGCATTTGCCCGGCGGTCAATTCGTTTAAGTCCCTCCGGTATTCATGGACTTGAGGGGTGCACCAAGGAGCGCGTGCATGCCTTGTTGGCTGCTCTTGTCGGCTCGTAGGGAAGTGCGCTTCCATGGAATCAGCCGATGGAAGCTTCCCGAGACCGCTCGGGCACACGTGCATCATCAAAGAGTATCCAGAAGGGACTGTTGCGCCCGGCGGGTTTCCTGTGCCCTACGCTGAAAACCCTATGATCCAGCGGCATGGGGTGCTTTGCTGGTAGGTGGGTGGCATCCATAATCTAGAAGACTTGTCTACCGGTTTTGAATTGTGACGACATGCCCGAGGTCTTTGTTACGTCCTCGTCCTACGATGATTCGCATACTGCTCACCTTATTGAAAGGAAACAAAGGTGTCTGAAAACGAAGGCGTCTCAACCCCGGCAACTACCGTAGGTAGCGACCGCGTCAAGCGCGGCATGGCGGAAATGCTCAAGGGCGGCGTCATCATGGATGTTGTCACTGCCGAACAGGCCCGGATCGCCGAAGACGCAGGTGCCGTCGCCGTCATGGCGCTCGAGCGCGTCCCGGCCGACATTCGCGCACAGGGTGGCGTTTCGCGCATGAGCGACCCTGACATGATTGACAGCATCATCGCTGCGGTTTCCATTCCGGTAATGGCCAAGGCCCGCATCGGCCACTTCGTCGAGGCACAGATCCTTCAGTCCCTGGGCGTCGACTACATCGACGAGTCCGAGGTCCTGTCCCCGGCCGACTACGAGCACCACATCGACAAGTGGCCCTTCAAGGTCCCGTTCGTCTGCGGCGCCACCAACCTCGGTGAGGCGCTGCGCCGCATCAACGAGGGTGCTGCCATGATCCGCTCCAAGGGCGAGGCCGGAACGGGCGACGTTTCCAACGCCACCGGGCACATGCGCAAGATCCGCGCCGAGATCGCCAAGCTGGCGGCCCTGCCCAAGGACGAGCTCTACGTGGCCGCCAAGGAACTGCAGGCCCCATACGAACTGGTCAAGGAAATCGCGGCCACCGGCAAGCTGCCGGTCGTGCTCTTCACCGCCGGCGGCATCGCCACCCCTGCCGACGCGGCCATGATGATGCAACTCGGCGCCGACGGCGTGTTCGTGGGCTCGGGCATCTTCAAGTCCGGCAACCCGGCACAGCGTGCCGCCGCCGTGGTCAAGGCCACCACCTTCTACAACGACCCTGACGAGCTGGCCAAGATCTCCCGCGGCCTGGGCGAGGCCATGGTCGGCATCAATGTCGCCGACATCCCGGCGCCGCACCGCCTGGCCGAGCGCGGCTGGTAACACCTGACGCTCACCCGCTTCTTCCGCGTGCAGGAGCGCCAAAGGTGAGCCGCGACCGCCCTTCGCCCACGCGGTGGGCGGTCGATTCATCCCGGACCACGGCACCGGGGCCCATTGGACTATTCCATCGGGCCCCGGTGCCGTTCTCTTTGTCAATGCCTCGAATATCGCACTGTCACGGAGCGGAGCGCCGTCGACGCATGGTCCGCTGCACCTGCTTCATACTCCGTGGCTGCCTGAGCGGCGGCGCGCCTTGGGCGGCCCAGCACACGTCACCTAAGTTACCCGTCCTTCGAACCTGGGAATCCCCTTGGCCGTCCGACGGGGGGCTTGCCAGTGTTTGTACTTGCCCGTGCCTCGCTCCGGGACGTGATCGCCGGGGCGAAGTTCGGCTAGGTTCCCCTCAACGCATCGCCACCTTTGAGGCTGTGTTGGGAGAGGGCCTGGCCTGCATGGGAGGTTTGGGTGCCCATGCGAAACTTGAGCACGCTGTCACCCCCGCCGCGAGGGAAACGAGCTGTTGACTCGGACCTCAATGGCAGTCGATCTCCGAGTAAGGAAGGCCGATGGTTGGTGGCGTCGACTCACTGAACATCGGGGTCCCGATGGCGGTCGCCCTGTACATGACACGGTAATGATCGGTGTCTCGTCGACGGCGGCGAGGCCTCCAGGCAGAATTGGTAATAGCTCCCGCTTCCATCCAATGCTGGTCCCTGCTGTCGGCGCCAACCATGCCCCCGGGTAGTGAAGAGTGCGTGGTGGGGTGCGGAAGCTCAGACGGGTTGTTACCGTCGGGTCACCAATGTCGAACCGACGACCACAAGGTGTTTGTACATGGTTTGGTGTTTCTCGGTTTATTCAATAGGGTGGGGTTAATTGTTGCCGTTTTGTGAAGGGGTGTGGCCTGTCGCGGGTGTTGTCGACCGAGCAGGCGAAGGGTGCGATTGCGCAGGTGCGGGGCCTCGTTAACGGGGGGTCTGGCGGACCGGATCTCGGCATTGCACGGGCAGGTCAGGACTCTGTCGGATCCGAACGCGTGCGACGAGTCGTTGGCGGCGCGGTTCCGCGGGTGGACGTGGCCTGGGACCGAGGCCGCGCTGGACAATGCGAAGCAGGAGCCTGGAGGGCTGCGCGTGCAGGTGCGGAAGGTCAGCCAGGACATCTTCTCCGCAGGCGGCGGGGTGTAGCCGCGCTGTTGGTGTTCTTGGACCGGTTTGTTGTTGGATTGCGGGGTTTGCGTGGACTTTGAAGACGGTGCAGCTGATCAGCTGATTGCCGCATGCGATGAGGCGGTTGCCGTGTTGGAGAGGCAGCGTGGGCCGCGGGCGTCGGTGGCGGGTGAGGCGTTGTCCGAGTTTGGTGGGCCGTTCGCCGAGTCGTTCCGGCGGAATGCTGCTGCGCAGTCGCGGCTACAGCAGGCCTAACCTTGGAAGTATCTTGCCTGATGGGAATCCAATTGAGGACCACTCTCTCATCACGACCAACAGCCAAGACAATTAGAAGTTGCTCAAAGAGGCGGAAAAGGTTGTGGAGAAATGATCCGAACACGACTCGTAGCCATCGCTGTGGTGGTACTGATGATAAGTCTCAGCGGGTGCATGGCAAGTGATCGCTCTGGCGATGTAACCAGCTCGACGACAACGGAGAAGGGAGAAGCTGTGGAGAGCGAGTTGACGTGGCAGAAAGCCAAGGCGCAATCGCAGGCCATGGAACTGGAAATCGCCAATCTGATTCCCGAAGACAACGTGGTCAAGATTGAGCAGAAAGCCACCGGTATCCTGTTCGAATGCGGTGAGGCCCAACATCGATGGAAAGGTTCAGCCGCAGTCACTTTGAGTGCGGGGACCGATCCGGAGCCTATCGTCAGGGCGATTGAAGCCCATTTCCAGGACAGCCGCTTCAATCTAAAGACAGGGCCCGATATCGTGGGGGACTATCGCGTGCAGCTACGCTCACCTGACACGTCGGAAAATTACATCATCGTCAAGGATGGTCCGGGAGAGGTCCGAATCGCATCCGGTTCGCCCTGCTTCGCGCTGCCTGAGGGTGTTTATCCGGGTGGCGACTTCTAGGTTTCGGAGCCACTGATGGGCGTGAGGCTGCCGGCACCGGGCAGGTGACGCGGCTGACGCAGGTGCGGGGCAGGTTCCTCGAGGTCGACTATGCCGACGGGCTTGTCGCCGTGGTGAGGGCCTCGGACGGGCGGCGCGTCGAGTACGGATATGACTCCGCCGGAAGGCTGACGCGCGTGGCCACGGAGCTGGGCGCACGCACGTACCGATGGAACGAGCAGGGACTGCTAGATGCCGTGGTTTCGGCCGCGGGAGTCCTTGAGGCCGAGAACACCAACGACGAGCACGGCAGGGTTGCCCTGCAGGTGACCCAGCACGGGCGCAGGACACGCTTCGCGTACCTGCCCGGCCGCGTCACGGTCGTCTCGGACGAGGACGGGTCGCGTTCGAACGCGTGGATCGCCGACTCCAGGGGCAGGTTGGTCGGCGTACTGGACAGCGATGACCGGCGCCAGTCCATGGCATATGACGCCCACGGGAACCTCGTCTCCTTCACGGAGCGCGACGGGTCGGTCACGGTCCACGCCTACGACGAGCGGGGCCGGCGGATCCGGACCGTGACTCCGGAGGGCGCCGACCTCACCTACGGGTGGGACGAACAGGACCGGATCACCACCCTGGTGACGGCATCCGGGGCCGTGGTGGCCCACGAATATGCCGATGATGACTCCCGCGATCCTTCGGCGATTGTCGACCCGTTGGGCGGGCGCACCGAGCTTGACTGGCGCAACGGCCTGCTGGACCGGGTCATCGACCCGGTCGGGGTTGAGATCGGCTTCGAATACGACGGGTTCGGCGACCTCATGGCGACCCGCAACGCGGACGGCGATGTCGCGCGGATCGTTCGCGACCGCGCGGGCCGTCCCGTCACGGCGACCAGCCCCTCGGGCGCGCAGACCCGGTTCGCCTACGACGCATCGGGGCCCTGGTGCGGCGCGAGAACCCGGACGGCGGCGTCTGGGCCTTTGAACACGACCGGGCGGGGCGGATCACCGCGTCCGTCGCCCCCGATGGCGGGCGGACCGAGCTAGAATACGCTGCCAACGGCGAGCTGGCCCGGACGGTGGACCCACTGGGACGCAGTGTCGAGCGGATCTTCGATGAGCTGGGCAACGTGACCGGCACGGTGTTGCCGGACGGTGCCCGGTGGGGCTTTGTCCACGACGACCTTTCCAGGCTGGTCGGCATCAAGGATCCAGCAGGCCATGACTGGCTGCGGGAGTACGTCTCGGTCGGCAACCTGAGTGCCGTCGTTGACCCGACGGGCGTCCGCACCGATTCCGGCACGGACCGCAAGACCGGCACGGCGACGCTGACGGAGGCGTTTGCCTCCTCGACCATTCGCTTTGACGAGTATGGCCGCCCCCTGCGCGTGGAGGCCGAGGACGGCTCAGCGGAGCTTATCTCCTATGACGCGGCGGGGAACCCGGTCGAGCCCGTCGATGGCGAGGGTGGGCTGAAGGTGTTGGGCCGCGACGTTGCCGGGAAGATCACGTCGGTGACCTCCCCGACGGGCGCGGTGACCCGATACGAGTACGATGCGTGTGGTCGGCCGTGGCGGACCACTGACCCTCTGGGTGCGGTCACCAAGGTGGCGTACAACGCCGACCAGCGCGTCGCCGCCCGCACGTTGCCCACCGGTGAGGTGGAGAGGTTCGAGTACGATCCGTGCGGACGTCTTTTGCTGCACCGCAATCCCGGGCGGGGCGTGTCCCGGTACGCGTACTACAAGGCCGGGCGGCTGACGTTTTCGCAGGATGCCTGGCACGGCACGCGCCGGTTCAGGTACAACGCGGCGGGGGAGCTGACCGAGACCGTCAACGGTGTGGGCGGGCGGACCCGCTTCGAGTACGACGTTCGCGGGCGTTTGGTGCGGGTCACGGATCCCGTGGGCGGGGTGGTGACGCGCACTTATACGGGCACCGATCAGCTGGAGTCAGTGACGGACCCGCTGGGGCGGGTATGCACCGCGACATATGATCCCGCGGGGCGGCTTCTGTCCGGGACGGATCCGGATGGGCGCACCACGTCCTGGGCCTACGATGCCGCCGGGCGTGAGGATTCCGTCTCGGTGGACGGGAAGCTGGTTTCCGCCCTCGAGCGCGACCTGGTCCACCGCCGGGTCGTGGTCACCGACTATTCGGGTGCGGACGGGCTGGCGGTCGAGCACGAATTGTCGTTCGACCGGCGGGGCCTGCTGACGGGACGCACCCGCGGTGGTGCGGGCCTGTCCTGGGAGTACTACGCGGATGGGAACCGCGTCCGGTTCACCGACGCCCAGGGGACGGTGACGGCGTACACGCGTGATGCCGCGGGCCAGGTGGTTGCCGTGGAGAACTCGCTGCTGGGCCGGGCGGTGTTCGCCCACGATGCATCGGGGCGGATCACGTGCGCGACGGTGGGGGACCTGGTGCAGGAATGGGTCTACCGGCATGGGTGCCTGTCCGAGCACACCTGGTCCGACCGCAGCGGTGCGGGAGCAACGGATGTGACGCTGATCGGCCGGGATGCCGAGGGCCGGATCACGGGCCTGACGCGTGCCGGGGACGTGACCCGGTACGGGTACGACGGCGCCGGGCAAATGGTCACCGCCGCCACCACGCGGGGTGGCGGCACCGGCGCGGTGTCCGGGTGGGAATATGACGCCGGCGGCCGCCTGGTGCGCGAGAGCACTCCGGACGGTGTGCGGGTGTATGAGTATGACGTTGCGGGGCAGCTGCTGGCGGTGACGGATCCCGACGGTGCCCGGGTCGAGTACGTGTATGACGGATTGAGCCAGCGGACCCGGTTGATCGCCCCGGATGGGTCGTGGACGGAGTATGCCTGGGGTGCCAACGGCTCCCTGGCGGGCACTGTCCTGCGGACCCCGGAGGGCGGTGAGGTCTCCCGGCACAACTTGTGGGTCGATGCCCTGGGTGAGCTGGCCGGCGTTGACGGCGTCGATGTCTGGTGGGATACGGCGAACCCGGTTCCGACGCTGGCCGGGATCGGTGGCGGGCAGGTTCTGTCCCTGCCCGGCGGTGTGACCGGTTTCGGTGATGGGTGGGCGAGCGCCGAGTGGCGTGCGGCCCGGCCGACGGATCAGGTCGATCCGTGGGCTGTCATCGGTGCTCCTTTCGTTTCGGGTGTGACGCCTGGTGCCGAGGGGGCAGCCGGATCCCTGATCCGGAGATTACCCATCGCACCAAAAATTCCAGAAGGGTTAAGCTCACACTCTTTGGCACCTAACATTGCCAGATGGAATGTTGGGGTAAATGAGACTGTTAGCCATGTCGTTGGAGGTGCTGAAGGCATGATAAATCACATTATTCGGCCGGACGCGCCCAACAGATTCCCTGACCTCATGGCCGCTGGTGCGCAAAGGTTCTTTCTCGGATCGGACGGGCCCACGGCAGGAATTCATCGGGCCAGGTGAAGTAATTTGCCTCAAGATAGATTTTGCGAAATGAGGAAAAATGGTCAACTCTTCCAGTCACGGTGAGCGACCAAGTGTGAAGAACAAGATAACGTTCTTCTCGACTTTGGGAATGATCGTACTTCTTGGACTATTCATTATAGTGGGATTGCCTGCATTATTCGCATATGACCGGAATAATCTGGACTCTATAGTGTGCACCGTTACCAGTGTCGAAGAAGAGGTCGGTCCTCGCACGGGATCTTCCATCCTAATCAACACACAAGAGTGTGGCCAACTTAGCTTCTCGGACGGAGTGACATCCGAAAATTGGAAATCCGTGGCAGATAATCTAAAACCTGACAGCCATTATGAGTTTCAAATTGGGAAGATTTCCAAGGCGGCAATGTCAATTGCCGAGTCAATTGGGTGGAGTGTTTCGGTGTGGTCATTTCGGGAACTCTAGCGAGGTTCTTCCCCGCCTCTTGACGAGGCTACATGTCAGCGCAGCACCAGGTGCCGTCCGCGGCCAAGCAGACGCATCCCGTTGGCCTCGAAGAACGGTGCCGACCGCGGGGACGCGGCGGCAATGAGCTCAATGCTTGATTCCTCGTTCAGCCCCAGCGGGTTGACCATGCCGCGTGCCAGCCCGTTAAGCAGGGCCGACCCGATGCCAAGCCGACGGTGCGCAGGCGACACCGCCAGCCCGTGGATGGCCAACTGGCCACCGAATGCCTGCTGGGCAAAGGCACGGCCCACCAGATCACCTTCGAGGGTGCGTGCGGTGGCCTGTTCGACGCGGCGCAACGCCGGGTGGCCGGCGCTGAGGCCCGCGGTGGCCGGATCGCGCCACAGGTTGGCGACTTGGAGCTCCTTCGCATCGGGGCCGACGGCCTCGGGGATGTCCGTGCCCAGGCGCACGCGCCCGTCCCAGGACTCCTCGGGGCCCACCAGTTCCCCGGCATGCCAGGAAATCTGTGCGGCATCGGAGAAGCCGGCAGCCTCCAGCGGGCCCGAGGGCGCACCGGAATTGACCCAAGCCTCCACCCGGCGTGCCCCGAGGCGGGTTCCCTCGGCCAGGCCCGGGCGCAGCCCGGCTTCCTGGGCGTGGGCGGGGAAGAGCAAGACCAGCCGCGCGCGGGCAGGCTGCCAGGCCCACGAGCATCCGTGGGTGGTGAAGAGCTTGCCGCCCGTGGCAATGGCGACCGCCTGGTGCCAGTGGGAGAGCGCCTCCTGGGCAAAACTAATGGTTGTCACGCTTTGATTCCCTTTGCCAGGCCGCGGCGAAGCAGCAGCGGTTCGATCAGTGCCGGGCGGCCGCGGAAGATCTCATAGGACTCCAGCGGGTCCCGTGTGTTGCCGCGCGAGAGCAGCTCGGTGCGGAACCTTTCCCCGTTCTCCCGCTTCGGCCCGCCGTTCTCGGTGAACCATTCAACCGTGTCGGCATCCAGGACCTCCGACCAGATGTAGGAGTAGTACCCGGCGGAGTAGCCGCCGTCAAAGATGTGCTTGAAGTACCCGGTGCGGTAGCGCGAGGGGACCAGGTCCGGGATCAATCCGGCCTCGGTGAGCGCACGCTGCTCGAATGCGAGCGGATCCGCGACCAGTTCGCCGTCGGTGAGCGAGTGCCAGGCCAGGTCAAGGACGGCGGCGGAGAGGTACTCGGTGGTGGCAAATCCCTCGCCCCACAGGGCGGCGACCTCCAGCGTCTCGACCGTGCCCTCGGGCAGCGGCTCCCCGGTGCGGGTGTGAGCCGCATAGCCGGGCAGCACCTCGGCGTGCAGGGCCCACATCTCGTTGACCTGCGAGGGGTACTCGACGAAGTCCCGCGGGACGCTGGTGCCGGACAGCGACGGATAGGCGCCGCTGGAGAAGAGCCCGTGCAGCGCGTGCCCGAACTCGTGGAAAAGTGTGTTGACCTCGTCCAGGCTCAGCAGTGCAGGCTCGCCCGCCGCCGGCTTGGGGATGTTCAGGGTGTTGGTGACCACCGGCAGCTCGCCCAGCAGGGAGGCGGATTCGCGGATGGAGTTCATCCACGCGCCCCCGGCCTTGGTGGGACGAGCGAAGTAGTCGCCCAGGAACAGGCCGAGCGTCGACCCGTCCTCGTTAAAGACCTCCCAGGTGCGCACATCCGGGTGGTAGGTCGGCAAGTCGAAGCGCTCGGTGAAACCCAGCCCGTACAGCCGGGTGGCGGCGGCGAACACGCCGCGCTCGATCACCGCGCCCAGTTCGAAGTATTCGCGAAGCGCCGCAGTGTCCAGGGCGTGGCGTTCGCGCGCCACTGCCGCCGAGTAATAGGCCCAGTCCCAGGGCTCGATTCGCCCGCCCGAGAGCTTTTCCAGCTCTGCGGCCTCGGCGCGGGCATTGGCCACGGCCGGGGGGATGAGTTCGGCCAGCCGGCGGCGCACCGCGTCCAGGTCGGGGGCGGTGGCCTCCTGCAGCACGACGTCAGCATGGGTGTTGTGGCCCAGCAGCCGGGCGCGGGTCGAACGCAGCGACGCCATCCGGGCGGCCAGCTCAAGGGTCCGGTTCTCGCCCTCCAGCCCGCGGTTCAGCGACGCCTCAAAAAGGCGGCGGCGGGAACCGGAACGCTCCAAACGCTCCAGCAAGGGCTGCGAGGTGGGGAGCACCAGGGTCAGGAGGTATCCGTCGGGATGGCCGGCGGCCCGGGCGGCATCCGCGGCCGAGGCCAATTGCCCGTCGCCGAGCCCTGCCAGTTCCGCGGCATCGGCAAAGTGAACGGCTGCCTCGTTCATGGCGCCCAGCAGCCTGCGCGAGTATTCGCTGGACAGATCGGTGATCTCGCTGTTCAGGGCGCGCAGACGTGCCTTGCTTTCGGCATCGAGTTCGGCGCCGGCGGCACGGAAGGTGCCCAGGGTCTCGGAGACCAGGCGGGCATCCTCGCCCGCGAGCCCGTTGGCGTCCAGGGAGGCCAGCCGTGCAAAAAGTTCCTCGTCCAGGTGGATGGCATCCTCGTGCGCCGAGACCAGTGCCTGAAGCTCGGGGTCGATTTCGCGCAACTCGTCGGTGCCGTGCGCCGAGAACACCGTCCAGTACGCCATCAGTGCCCGGCGCAGCAGCGCACCGCTGCGTTCCATGGCCACGAAGGTGTTCTCCAGGGTCGGGGCCGCGGGGTTCTGTGCAATGGCACGGAGCTCCTCCAGCTGCCCGCCCACGCCGTGCCGGACCGCCTCGAGGTAGTGAGGTGCTTCCAGGGCTGAATAATCTGGGAATTCAAACGGCAAGGTGCTTCGCTCAAGCAACGGATTATGCATGGTCTTAACCCTGTCATAAGCCCTCGGCGCTGTCCGTTTCCCGCGCCGCACGCCCCGCGGCAAGGTTAGGCTTTTGGCTATGTCTGATCGATTCGTGCGCGGCCCCGGTGTGCCCAGGGGCGCAGCCATCTGCGCTGCGCTGTTCCTCGTCGCGGCCTTGGGGGCCTGCACCCCAGCGCCCTCGTCGCCGGGACCCTCCGGCGACGCTTCTGCAGCGGCGTCCAGCCTCGCCGAGCCCACGGGACAGGGAGCCACGGGCCTTCCGGCGACCTCCGCTCCGGCGGCAACCACTTCGCCGCCGGAGCCGCGGGACCCGGACTGCGCGGGGGAGGAGTGCATCGAGGTGGCCGTGGCCGGTGACATCCTGCTGCACCCGGCTTTGTGGGACCAGGCGGAGAAGGACGGGAAGGGCGCCATGGACTTCGTGCCGCTACTGAAGGGCATCGCCCCCTACCTGGCCGACGCCGATTTGGCCCTGTGCAACCTGGAAACCCCGGTCGC
Source organism: Paeniglutamicibacter sp. (assembly GCF_046714615.1). Lineage (NCBI taxonomy): Bacteria > Bacillati > Actinomycetota > Actinomycetes > Micrococcales > Micrococcaceae > Paeniglutamicibacter > Paeniglutamicibacter sp. Next base: position 17,093 of record NZ_JBKKAP010000156.1, on the reverse strand, counting down.
CGCCCCGAACGGTCCGTTCAAGGGCTACCCGATGTTCAGTGTTCCGCCCTTGATCATCCCCGCTCTGGCGGAAGTCGGCTATGACGGCTGCACCACCGCCAGCAACCACTCAGTGGACGCCGGCGTGGCAGGGGTCAAGCGGACCCTGGATGCGCTCGACGAGGCCGGACTGGTCTCCACCGGTTCCTACCGCAGCGCCGCCGAGGCCGCGAAGCCGTTGGTGGTTGAGGTCGGCAGCGCACGGGTTGCCGTCATAGCCGGCACCTTCTCGCTCAACGGGGTGGCGGAGGACGCCCCGTGGCGGGTGGACGACATCGCCAAGGCCACGCTGGTTTCCCGCGCTAAGGCAGCGCGTGCGGCAGGCGCAGACATCGTGATGGCGGCGCTCCATGACGGGGCCGAATACAGCAGCGCCCCCACCGCCTCCCAGCTCGCGTTGAATCGATCCCTGGCCGACAGCGGGGAATTCGATTTCATCTACTCGCACCACACCCACTCCGTGCTGCCGATCGAAAAGCGCAAGGGCACCTGGATCGTCTATGGCCTGGGAAACTCGGTGGCCAAGCACGCGACCAGGACCGTGTTGAACCAGGAGGGCCTCACGGTCAAGATGCAATTCGTGCGCACCGGGGACAGCTGGCGGCCCGGGGAGCTGGTGTGGACACCGCACATCATGAAGCAGGACCCGCTGCGCTGGTGCGCACTGCCCGCCGCCGACGGGGAACCCTGCACCACCAAGGGGCAGGACGAGGCCTCGCTCAAGCGCACCACCGACACCGTGAACTCCATGGACGCGCGGTCCGAAGGTGCGAAAATGTGGTTGCCGCCACAGCGGTAGGCGCCCGACGCGCCGGAGCGCGTCATGAAAATCTTGCCCGGTTGCCGCGCGGGTTTACGCTGAGCTGTCCACGCGCTGCATCGCGGCGCGCGCGGCACCAACAGTCCAGAGACAGTCAGACAAGAGAGTGATCCACGATGGCGCCACGTATTGGGGTTCTTGCCCTGCAAGGGGATGTACGCGAACACCTGGCCGCACTCGATTCACTGGGCGCGCTGGCGTTGCCGGTGAAGTCCCCGCGCGAGCTGGCAGATCTTGACGGGTTGGTCATTCCCGGCGGCGAGTCAACGGTGATCGACAAGCTCTCGCGCATGTACGGGGTATCCGAGGTGCTCAAGGCCAGGATCGCCGACGGTTTCCCGGTCTACGGCTCGTGTGCCGGAATGATCATGCTGGCCGACACCATCGCGGACCCCACGAAGAACCTCAGGGGCGAACCCCAGCAAAGCTTCGGGGGAATCGACATGGTCGTCAGGCGGAACGCGTTCGGGCGGCAGGTCGACTCCTTCGAGGTGGACCTGGCAATCCGCGGGCTGGAGTCAGTTCCCAGCCAGGACCCGGAGCGGGCGACCGCGCCGGTGCGGGCCGCATTCATCCGTGCGCCATGGGTTCAAAGCGTGGGCGAATCGGTGCAGGTATTGGCCAGGATCCCCGCCGAGAACACGCCCTTGAGCGCGGATGGGCTTCGGGTGGATAGAATTGTTGCAGTACGTTCGGGAAATTTGCTGGCGACCTCCTTCCACCCAGAGGTGGGCGGGGAGCGTCGGATCCACGAACTTTTTATTCAAATGATCAGAGGAGACGCGTAAGCATGTCCGGCCACTCCAAATGGGCTACCACCAAACACAAGAAGGCTATCCTCGACAGCAGGCGTGCCAAGTCCTTCGCCAAGCTGATCAAGAACATCGAGGTTGCTGCCCGCGCGGGCGGTGCCGACATGGCCGGAAACCCGGGCCTTGAACTTGCGGTATCCAAGGCCAAGAAGACCTCGGTGCCCAGCGACAACATCGATCGCGCCATCAAGCGCGGCGCCGGCCTGACCGGCGAGGTCATTGACTACACCGAGATCATTTACGAGGCCCGCGGCCCGCAGGGTTCGGCATTGCTCATTGAGTGCCTGACAGACAACAAGAATCGCGCTGCCTCCGAGGTCCGCCTGGGAATCACCCGCAATGGCGGATCGATTGCCGATCCCGGCTCCGTTGCCTACATGTTCACCCGCAAGGGCGTCGTTGGCCTGCCGAAGAACGGCCTGACCGAGGACGACGTGCTGATGGCGGTGCTCGACGCAGGCGCCGACGAGGTCAAGGAAGCCGGGGAATCCTTCGAGATCCACTCCGACCCCACCGACCTGCGGGCCATTGTTGCGGCTCTCGAGGAAGCCGGCATCGTCTACGAGAGCGACGAAATCGAATTCGTTCCCTCGATGCAGGTGGAGCTGGATGCGGATTCGGCCCGCAAGTTCCTGAAGCTTGCCGACGCGCTCGAGGAACTGGACGACGTCCAGAACGTCTACTCGAACGCCGACATCAGCGCCGAGGTCATGGCAGAACTCGAAGAGGACTAGTCCTCTTCATGCCCTTGAGAGTGGTAGGCGTCGATCCCGGACTGACCCGTTGTGGTCTGGCCGTGGTCGACGTCGAACCCAACCGCCGCGCCACGCTCATCGACGTGCGCGTCGTTGGCACCCCGCCGGGCACCCCGCTGGACCAACGCCTGTTGGCCATCGCCGACGGCATCGATGCATGGCTCGATGAACACAAGCCCGACGTGCTGGCCCTTGAGCGGGTCTTCAGCCAACTCAACGTCAGCACCGTGATGGGCACCGCCCAGGCCTCTGGCGTTGTCATCGTTGCGGCCGCCCGCCGCAACATCCCGGTGGCATTGCACACCCCCACCGAGGTCAAGGCCGCGGTGACCGGATCGGGTGCGGCCAACAAGAATGCAGTTGGCAAGATGGTGGCCAAGATCCTGCGCCTGGACGAGCCTCCCTCGCCGGCCGACGCGGCCGACGCCGCGGCCCTGGCCATCACGCATGGTTGGCGCGGTGCCGCATTCGGAGCTGCAGGCGCCGCGGCCTCCGCCTCGGGCTCACGACCCGCAGGCGGAACATCGGGCCTGACCCCCGCCCAGCGCGCATGGATTGCCGCCGAGGCGAAGGCCCGTTCGGTCAAGGCCCGGTAGCCAATTCGGCGCCTCCACGGGTGCACGCCCTTCGAACCTGTAAGCTGTTCGTAGATATATTCGCATGGCTGGCGTGTTCGACGAACCCCCGCGCGGCCCGGTACCACGGAGGAATTCCCACATGATCAGTACGCTGCGAGGAGTGCCGCAACAGGTCAACCTGAACAATGCGGTCATTGAGGTCGGCGGCTTCGGCATGCTGATCCAAGCCACCCCGCAGACGCTGGCCACCTTGCAGGTGGGCCGCGAGGCGCTGGTCCACACCTCCATGGTGGTTCGTGAGGATTCCATGACGCTCTTCGGCTTTGCCAGCGGGGACGAGCGCGAGGTCTTCGAGGTCCTCACCGGGGTCTCGGGCATCGGCCCGCGCACCGGCCTGGCGATCCTCTCGGTGCACACCCCCGAAGAGGTCCGCATCGCCGCGAGCACCAAGGACGCCAAGGCCTTCACGAAGGTCTCGGGCATCGGGCCCAAGGGAGCCGAGCGCATCGTTCTTGAACTGAACGGAAAACTCGTCCCCACCGGCGCCCCGGTCCCGGCCGGAAGCCCCGCCGCCCCGTCCTGGGAACCGCAGGTCCTCGAGGCGCTGACCGGCTTGGGCTGGACGGAAAAGGACGCGGCCAAGGCCCTTGACGCACTGGCCAAGAACGACCCGCAAATCGTTGCAAGCGGCAGCGTGCCGGAAATCCTTCGGGCGGTGCTGCGCTCCTTGGGGCGCGGGAACCGGCCCGGAAACTAGGAGTAGCACATGACCGAAACCGGTGCCCTGACCAATGCCGGGTCCGAGCCCGAGGCGCGGGTGCTCGAGGCCGCGCTGCGCCCGAAGAACCTGGACGACTTCGTCGGCCAGGCGCGTGTGCGCCAGCAGCTCTCCCTCGTGCTCGAGGCTTCCAAGATCCGTGAACGCACCGCCGACCACGTCCTGCTCTCAGGCCCCCCGGGCCTGGGCAAGACCACGCTGTCGATGATCATTGCCGCCGAGATGAACGCGCCGCTGCGCATCAGCTCGGGCCCGGCCATCCAGCATGCCGGCGACCTGGCGGCGATCCTCTCCTCGCTCACCGAGGGGGAGGTGCTGTTCCTGGACGAGATCCACCGGATGAGCCGCCCCGCCGAGGAAATGCTCTACATGGCCATGGAGGACTTCCGGGTCGACATCATCGTGGGCAAGGGTGCCGGTGCGACTGCGATCCCGCTGGAACTTCCGCCCTTCACCCTGGTCGGCGCCACCACCCGCGCAGGCCTGCTGCCCGGGCCGCTGCGCGACAGGTTCGGCTTCACCGGACACCTGGAGTTCTACAGCGTCGAGGAACTCGAACTGGTGCTGCGCCGCTCGGCGATGATGCTCTCGCTGAAGGTCAACTCCGCGGCGTTCTACGAAATCGCGTCGCGTTCGCGCGGCACCCCGCGCATCGCCAACCGGCTGCTGCGCCGCGTACGCGACTGGGCGCTGGTGAACAGGCTCGAAAGCATCGACGCACGCGCCGCCTCCGCCGCCCTTGACATGTACGAGGTAGACGCCCGCGGACTGGACCGCCTGGACCGTGCCGTGCTCCATGCCCTGTGCACCAAGTTCGGCGGGGGACCGGTTGGCCTGTCGACCTTGGCCATTGCCGTGGGCGAGGAGACCGAGACGGTGGAGACCGTCGCCGAACCGTTCCTGGTCCGGGAGGGTCTGCTCGGGCGCACCCCGCGTGGCCGAATCGCCACCGCGGAGGCCTGGAACCACTTGGGTTTGCGCATGCCCGCCGACGCCGTCTTCGCCGGTCAGGCCGGTTTTGTGCCGGACGAGGACGACGAGGAGTAGGGGTCGACCGACCCCTTGTGGCGACACGGCCCAGGATTCAGAGGACATTCGCAGGCCAAAACGTCACCGTGGTCGGGGTTTGGCCAAAATCTCCCTATAGGATGGATAAGCCCACCGGCTGCGCAATTGCGATTGTGCGCGCCGTTGACCATGACTTAGAAACAGGTATCCACACGTGACCGAAAATGTTTTGGCCCAAGCCGCAGCCGGCGAACCAGCTGCATTCGACCCGACCATGTTGATCATGCTCGCCGCCTTCGGCCTGCTGATCTTCATGATGATGCGTGGCCGCAAGAAGGCTGCCAAGGCACAGGAGCAGATCCGCTCCAACCTTGCCGTCGGCGCCGAGGTGATGACCCAGTTCGGTCTCTTCGGCACCATCTCGAGCATCGACACCGATGAAAACAAGATCGTCCTGGAGGTTTCCCCGGGCAGCTTCGTCACGGTTCACTCCCAGGTCGTTGCAAAGGTCGTGGCCCCGGAAGAGAACGCCGCCGCAGCCGTAGAGGTCCCGAACGACGCTTCGTCGCTGACCTCCGAGCCGGCCGAGAACACCGAAGCCGCGGAGACCGAAACCGCGGAGGAGACCCTGCGTCGCCTCAACAACGGGGAAAACGGCACCAAGGCCTAAGGGACCGGGCCTTCGGGCACCGCCCCACCCTTTAGCAGTGAACGGCGGCCGGTTTACTGCGGGCCACGGGCCCGCAGGTGAGCGATCCGGCCTCGACCGACCTTCACCAAGCGGCCCGGAGCAGCCCCAGACCCCCTGAGGGGGAGTTGCGGCCGGCTTCGGGTTTTCCGCGGAATCTTCGTCCCCGCCAGGGCGACGGAACAACCAGAAAGCCTCACGATGTCATCTACTGGTCCGATCAAGCAGGCGCGTAAATCCCTGCTGTGGCTCGGCGTGATCTTCCTTATTTCGGCAACCATCCTCATTACCGGTGTGCTGAGCGGGAAGGCAGCATTTGCCCCAAAGCTTGCCCTCGACCTTGAGGGAGGCACCCAAATGATCCTGGCACCACGAGTGGCAGGTGGCGACGCTGCAACGCAGGAGCAGCTGGACCAGGCGGTGGAAATCATCCGTCAGCGCGTGGACGGCACCGGTGTTTCCGAAGCCGAGATCACCACGCAGTCCGGACGCAACGTCGTGGTCTCCATGCCGGGCGTTCCCGACACCCGCACCCGAGAGCTGATCCAGGCCTCGGCCAACATGGAGTTCCGTCCGGTCATCCTGGCCGGCCCGTTCACCGCGGTTCCCGAGGACCAGCGCCTGCCCAAGGCCGAGTTGCCCAAGCCGTCGGCCGAGCCGGAAAACGGCTCTGACCTGAACTGGATCGACGCCGCGCTGTACCAGCAGTTCGAGGCGTACGACTGCCCGGCAGAGCTCGGCCAGGGTTCCGAGGAAACGCACGACCCAGCCAAGCCGATGATCTCCTGCGACCCCGACATGGGCCAGAAGTACATCCTGGGCCCGGTCGAGGTTCCCGGGGCCGACATCGCCGATGCCTCCTTCGGCATGGTCCGCGGCCAGCAGGGCGCGGTCACCGGCCAGTGGGGCGTGACCATCGAGTTCAACAGCGAGGGCACGCAGAAGTTCGCCGACGTTACCCAGCGCCTGGTCACCATGCAGGGCGCACAGAACCAGTTCGCGATCGTGCTTGACGGCACCGTGATCTCCGCCCCGACCGCCAATGCGGTGATCCCCGACGGGCGCGCCCAGATCACCGGCAACTTCACCGAGCAGAGCTCCAAGGCCCTGGCCGACCAGCTGAAGTTCGGTGCCCTGCCGATCAGCTTCGAGATCCAGTCCGAGCAGCAGATCTCCGCGACCCTCGGTTCGGACCAGCTGCGCAGCGGCCTCATCGCCGGCCTCATCGGCATGGGCCTGGTGGCGGTCTACTCGCTATTCCAGTACCGCCTGTTGGGCATGGTGACCATCGTGTCGCTGGTGGTCTCGGGCGTGCTGACCTACCTGGCGCTCGTGTTGCTGGGCTGGTCGATGAACTACCGGCTCTCGCTGGCAGGTGTTGCCGGCCTGATTGTCGCCATCGGCCTGATCGCCGACTCCTTCATCGTGTACTTCGAACGCATCCGCGACGAATTGCGCGACGGGCGGCCGCTGCCCTCGGCCGTGGAAATCGGCTGGAAGCGCGCCAAGCGGACCATCCTGGCCTCCAAGGCAGTAAACATCCTGGCGGCCGTGGTGCTGTACATCGTTGCCGTGGGCAACGTCCGCGGCTTCGCCTTCACCCTCGGACTGACGGCGGTGGTCGACATCCTCGTGGTCTTCCTGCTCACCCACCCGGTCCTGCAGATCCTGGCCAAGACCAAGTTCTTCGGCGAGGGGCACCGTCTCTCCGGGCTCGACCCGTCGCTGCTGGGAGCCGTGCCGCTGTACCGCGGTGCGGGCAAGGTCCGCAGCTTCAGCACCGAGGCCGAGGCGGCACGCGGCAAGAAGAACGCCAAGGCCGCGTCCGAGGCCGAGCGCCGGCAGACCATTGCCGAACGCCGCAAGGCCGCGACCAGTGTCTCGGCGCCCACCCAGCAGGACGATCGCGCCGGTAAGGATTCATCAAATGGCTAATCTCGCAACATGGGGCAACGCGCTCTACACCGGCAAGCGGTCCTACCCGTTCACCGGACGGCGCAAGCTCTGGCTGGCCATCTCCGCCGTCCTGGTCCTCCTTGCCATCCTGGTCCCCGTCGTCAAGGGCGGATTCAACCTCGGCATCGAGTTCCGCGGCGGATCCGAATTCACCATCTCGAAGGTGGCACACACCGAGGTTCCCATCGGTGAGGCTGCCGTCGTGGCGATCGCCCCGGACCACCACCCGCGGGTCACCAACATCGCGCCGAACACCATGCGCGTGCAGACCGACAAGCTGACCGACGACCAGACCCTGGACGTCGCGGACGCGCTGGCCGGCACCTACGGCGTCACCAGGGCGGAGGTGACCTCAACGTTCGTAGGCCCCACCTGGGGCGCTGACATCTCCAAGCAGGCCATGATCGGCCTGGCGGTCTTCGTGGTGCTGGTGGCGTTGCTCATGGCCGCCTACTTCCGCACATGGAAGATGTCGCTGGCCGCGATCATCGGGCTGCTCCAGGTGGTCGTGATCACCGCCGGGATCTACTCGCTCTCCGGCTTCGAGGTCACCCCCTCGGCGATCATCGGCTTCCTGACCATCCTGAGCTACTCGCTCTATGACACCGTGGTGGTCTTCGACAAGGTGCGGGAGAACACCGCCGGGTTCGAGGGCCAGACCAAGCGCAACTTCGAGGAACTGGTGAACCTGGGCATCAACCAGACCCTGGTGCGTTCCATCAACACCTCGGTGGTGGCGGTGCTTCCGGTGGCCTCGATCCTGTTCATCGGCTCCTACCTGCTCGGTGCCGGCACGCTGAAGGACCTCTCGCTGGCGCTGTTCATCGGCATCATCGTCTCGGCGCTCTCGACGCTCTTTGTCCAGGCCCCGCTGTACTCGCTGCTGCGCGACGGCGAGCCGGAGATCGAACGCCACAACAAGAAGATCGAGGCACACCGACTCGCCAACGCCTAGTCGCTGCGCCCGCACCGGGTTTGCGGTGCGTTTGACGGCGGGGACCCGGAGGATGACTCCGGGGCCCCGCCGTCTGCCATTGGTGCGGAAGTGCTATAACCTAGCAAGAGGAAGTTGGAGTGGCCTTCGTCCAGGTGGCCCGGCGCGGCGCCCGGTCCGGGGGCCTGTTTCAACAGCGACGAACTTAGTGCGGAGCCAGCGCCACGGCGACGGACCCCGATCGAAAAGGAGGCACCCCATGGCCGAGAACCACGGTGTCATGATGCCAGGGGCCCCCAATCCCGCACCCAAGCGCGGGACGATCTCCCGGCTGGTCCGCCTGGCCGGACGCGGACCGAGTGCCCAGCCGCCGACCCTGGAACCGCTGCTGCGCACGGTGCGCGCGCAGAACCCCAAGGCCGACCTGGACCTGCTGGCCCGAGCCTACGCCGTGGCCGAGCACTGCCACGAGGGCCAGAAGCGCAAGAGCGGCGACCCCTACATCACCCACCCCGTGGCAGTTGCCACGATCCTGGCGGAGATGGGCATGACCGGGGCGATCCTGGCCGCCGCGCTGCTGCACGACACCGTCGAGGACACCGACTACTCCCTGGAGACGCTGACCCGCGAGTTCGGGCCGGAGATCGCCAAGCTGGTCGACGGTGTCACCAAGCTGGACAAGGTGCAGTTCGGGGAGGCCGCCCAGGCCGAAACCGTGCGCAAGATGGTCATCGCCATGTCCAAGGACATCCGCGTGCTGCTGATCAAGCTCGCCGACCGCCTGCACAACGCGCGGACCTGGCGCTACGTCTCCCCGGAATCCAGCGCCAAGAAGGCGCGCGAGACCCTGGAGATCTTCGCCCCCTTGGCCCACCGCCTGGGCATGAACACCGTCAAGTGGGAGCTCGAGGACCTGTCCTTCGCCGCCCTGCACCCCAAGGTGTATGAGGAAATCGTGCGCATGGTCGGGGAACGGACCCCGGAACGCGAAAAATACCTGACCACGGTGCGCAGCGCCATCGCCGAGGACATCACGCTCGCCCGGCTGCGGGCCACCATCAGCGGGCGGCCCAAGCACTACTACTCGATCTACCAGAAGATGATCGTGCGCGGCAAGGACTTCGACGACATCCACGACCTGATGGGCGTGCGGGTGCTCGTTGACACCGTGAAGGACTGCTACGCGGTGCTGGGGCTGATGCATGCGCGCTGGACCCCGTTGCCGGGGCGCTTCAAGGACTACATCGCGCTGCCCAAGTTCAACCTGTACCAGTCGCTGCACACCACCGTGATCGGCCCCGGCGGCAAGCCCGTGGAAATCCAGATCCGCACCCACGACATGCACCAGCGCGCCGAATACGGCGTGGCGGCGCACTTCAAGTACAAGCACGGCGGAGGCCAGGACGGCCGCTCGGTCGAGGAACAGGACATGGATTGGCTGCGCAGCCTCATGGACTGGCAGAAGGAAACCAGCGACTCGAACGAGTTCCTGGACTCGCTGCGCTACGAGATCAACACCGCCGAGGTCTTCGTCTTCACCCCCAAGGGCCAGATCATGTCCCTTCCGGTGGGCGCCACCCCGGTGGACTTCGCGTACTCGGTGCACACCGACGTGGGCCACCGCACCATCGGGGCGCGCGTGAACGGCAAGCTGGTGCCACTGAATTCCGAATTGCACCACGGCGACATGGTGGAGGTCTTCACCTCCAAGGCCGAGAACGCCGGCCCGTCCCAGGACTGGCAGGGCTTCGTCAAGTCCGCCCGCGCGCGGAACAAGATCCGCCAGTGGTTCACCAAGGAACGCCGCGAGGAAGCCATTGAAAAGGGCAAGGAGCAGCTGACGAAGGCGCTGCGGAAGAACAACCTTCCGCTGCAGAAGCTGATGACCCACGACGTGCTCTCGGCCGTCGCCCAGGAGCTGCGCCACCACGACATCTCGGCGCTCTACGCCGCGGTCGGCGACGGACACACCTCCGCCCAGAACGTCATCGAACACCTCACCGCGCTGGTCGGCGGCGCGGCGGGCGGCGTCGAGGAGGTGCTGGAGGAAACCCCCATCTACGCGGTGCCCAGCCGGGCCGCGGACTCGGATGCCGGGGTCATCGTCCCGGGAGCCGGCGAGGTGCTGGCCAAGCTGGCACGCTGCTGCACGCCCGTGCCTCCGGACCCCATCCGCGGGTTCGTCACGCGCGGATCCGGGGTGTCGGTGCACCGCACCGACTGCGTGAACCTCAAGCAGCTCGAGCAGCAGCCCGACCGCCTGGTCGAGGTGCAGTGGGCCCCGACCAAGTCAAGCGTCTTCCTGGTGGAGATCCTGGTCGAGGCGCTGGACCGCAAGTCGCTGCTTTCGGATGTGACGCGGGTGCTCTCGGAGAACCACGTGAACATCCTGGCCGCCAGCGTCTCCACCTCGCGCGACCGCGTCGCGTTCTCCCGCTTTGCCTTCGAGATGGGCGACCCGAAGTACCTCAGCCACGTGCTGAACTCGGTGCGGCGGATCGACGGGGTGTACGACGTGTACCGCACCTCCGGCGGGACCCGCCGCACCTAGCACGAAGGTTCCCCCGCCGTCAGGCGGGCTCAGGCCGCCGCGGGCAGCCCCTGCCCCATCAACCGGGTGATGGCACCGAGCGCCCGCCGCCGGCCCGGTCGGCGCACCTGGGCGCTGATCTGCGCAAGCATCTCCGGGTAGCCGCAGCGCAGGCGGGCCGAGGCGTTGATGGCGGCCAGGACCGGCAGGGATTCGCGCAGCTCGGAATTGAAGGCAATGTCCATCGCGGTGCGCAACGGCGAGGTGACGGCGATGCCGCCCACCGTGCAGATCTGGTCCTCGTCCAGCGTGCCCTCGCTCAGGCGCAGGATCATCTTGGAGGTCGGCGCGCAGGGACGGTGGTAGCGCGGCACGACGATATCCAGCTCGCGCGGCATCGGCGCGCAGCCATAGATCCACGCGGCCGTGCACTTGCACAGGGCCCGGCCGCTTAGCAGCTGCTCCCCGGCCACCGCGGCGGCGACCCGTGCGCGGGTCGCCGAGTTGTCGGGGTGCACGGCGGAGACGTAGGCGCCGGGCAGCATCTCCCGCAGCGACCCGCGCAGCCTTAGGGCCTGCAGCTCATTGAGCGTGAACGGCGCATCGACCAGGATGACCTGCGGGCCGCCGCGGACCAGGGCTGGAGGCCGGGGTGTTGGTTCCGTCGGCCCGTGGCCGATATCCGGATCACTCCGGCGTTTTGTGCGTTCCATCCCTCCACTTTCACAGGCCCTGGCGCCCGGCGGCAGGGGAGTGGCCCAAATTGTGGATAACCCTGCCGCGGGCGATGGCCGGTCCGGGACCGGATACGGGCGTTAAACAACACCGGGCGGGTGCGGTTCGTGTGAACCGTACCCGCCCGGTGGGGCAGTGCGTGTGTGCTGTTACTGGAAGTCCGCGGAGGACTTCTGCAGGGTCTCGAGCCACAGGCGACGGGCGTCCAGGGCTTCCTGGGCCGCCTTGATCTTGGACTCGACGCCCTTGGCCTTGGCCTTGGCCAGGTCCTCCTCGAGGCCGGCGATGGCGTCCTCGAGCTGGGTCAGCATCGAGTTCGATCGTGCCTTGGTCTCCGGGTTGGACCGGCGCCACTGCTCGTCCTCGGCCGAACGGACGGCCTCCTCGACCTGGCGCAGCGAGGACTCGACGCGCTGCATGTCGGCGCGCGGAACCTTGCCCGCGGCCTCCCAACGATCGCGGATCGAATCCAGCAACTTCTTGGTCGCTGCCAGGTCCTTGATCGGCAACAGGGCCTTGGCCTCGAGAAGCAGGGCCTCCTTGACGATGAGGTTCGCGCCGAACTCCTCGTCGATGGCGGCGTTCGCGGACTGGCGGGCCTCGAAGAAGACGTCCTGCGCGGCGCGGAAACGTGCCCACAGGGCGTCGTCGTCCTTGCGCGAGGCGCGCTTGGAGGCTTTCCACTCGTCCATCAGGCGGCGGTATTCCCCGGCGGTCGGTCCCCAGTCGGTGGAACGTGCGAGTTCCTCGGCGCGGGCGATCAACGCTTCCTTGGCGGACTTGGCCTCGGAGTTGGTCGCATCAAGCTGGGAGAAGTAGGCCCGGCGGTGGCGGTCGAAGGTGGTGCGTGCCCCGCGGAAACGCTTCCACAGGGAATCCTCGGTCGAGCGGCCCAGGCGCACGCCGGACTTCTGCGCGGTCTTCCAGGCGTCGAAGAGGTCGTTCATGCGGTTGCTGCCTTGCTTCCACTGCACGGTTGTCGGGTCCGTGGCGGCCAGCGCCTCGGCCTCGGCGACAATGGCCTCGCGGGCGGCGAGCTCGGTGGCACGCAGCTCTTCGTTGGCCTTGCGCTCAACGGCAACCAGTTCGGCGACGGCGGCGCGGGCGGTCTCGATGCGTGCCTCAAGTGCCGGGATGTCCCCGACCATGGCGCGCTCGGCCACGGTGGCGGCGAGGTGGTCGAGGGTCTTGTTCATGTCCGAGCTCGGGGCCTTGGCCACGACGCGCTGCTCCAGGAGCATGAGTGAGGAGACGACCTCGTCGTGCTTGCGCACGAAGTAGGCCAGGGCCTCCTCGGCGGTGGCATCCGGGTACTGTCCCACGGGGTGCTCGGCACCGTCGATGACGACAAAGACGTGTCCGTCCTCGGAAACGCGGCCGAACTTGGCGGCTTCCTCCGGCGGGGTGGTGAACGTCGGGGGAGCGGCAACGGGTGCTGCAACCTTCGCGGCGTGCTTGCCCGAGGGGCGCGGTGCCGGAACCATGGCTGCCGGGGTAGGCACGGCCGGGGCCGGGGCTGCCGGGGTGGCTTCGGCTGCCGGGGCTGCCTCCGTGTCGGCCGCGGGTGCTTCCTCGGCTACGGGTGCTTCCTGGACGGGAACTTCCGGAGCTGCCGGGGCTTCCGTTTCGGGTGCCTCCACTGCTGCTTCGGGTTCGGCTGCCGGGGCTTCCGTTTCCGGAGCCGCCACTGGTGCCTCCGGCGCGGCGGCCGGGGCTGCCTCTACCGTGCTTTCTGGTTGCTGCTCCTCGGCCGCTGCTGCTGGCTGGAGATTGTCGTCGGATTGCTGACTGGTGGTCACCGCTGAAACTCTTTCGCTAGGTTCGGCCCCGGTTATGCGCCGGGACACAACTGTCACCGCCACTTTACCTGCCATGTCCAAACCCTCGGTACTCCGCCGCCGCAAAACGCTGACGCATTCGCGTCGTTTCGCCCTCGGCGCAGTGGCACGCCATTAGACTTGGTTCCCTACGTGCCCGCCGCCGGCGACCGAGTTCCTCGGACCGGTGGCCCGCGGGACGTGGCAACCACCCAGCTTTCCCCCTCACTAGGAGTACAGACTTCATGGCACGCAAGGCCTCACTATCCGGCTTCCCCGAATGGCTCCCGCAGGAGCGTGCGGTGGAGCAGCATGTATTGGACACGCTGCGTCGGATCTTCGAGCTGCATGGGTTCGCCAACATCGAGACCCGCGCCGTGGAAACCGTCGGACAGCTGCTGCGCAAGGGCGAGATCGACAAGGAGGTCTACGGGCTCTCCCGCCTGGCCGCCGAGGAAACTGCGAAGAACGACCCCAACGCGCTCGCCCTGCACTTCGACCTCACCGTCCCCTTCGCCCGCTACGTGGTGGAGAACGCCGGGCACCTGCCCTTCCCGTTCCGCCGCTACCAGATGCAGAAGGTGTGGCGCGGCGAGCGCCCGCAGGACGGCCGCTTCCGCGAATTCACCCAGGCCGACATCGACGTGGTCGGGGACGGCGAACTGCCGTTCCGCTACGACGTGGAACTTGCCCTGGTCATCGCCGAGGCGCTCTCGGCCCTGCCCATCGGGGACTTCCGCCTGCGCGTGAACAACCGCAAGCTGGCCGAGGGCTTCTACCTGGGCCTGGGACTGACGGACACCGCCGGCGTGCTGCGCTCGATCGACAAGCTGGAAAAGATCGGTGCCGCAAAGGTCGCCGAGGCGCTGAAGAACGAACTCGGCGCCACCGAGGAGCAGGCCGCCGCCGCGCTGGCCCTGGCCTCCATCTGCACCGCCGACACCTCCTTCGTCGAGCAGGTCCGCGCCCTGGGCGTCACGCACCCGTTGCTGGAGGAAGGCCTGGACGAACTCTCCCAGGTCATCGAGGCAGCCGTGCGCCGCGCCCCGGGCAAGGTAGTCGCCGACATGTCCATCGCCCGCGGCCTGGACTACTACACCGGCACGGTCTACGAGACGGTGCTGGTGGGCCACGAGTCCCTGGGCTCGATCTGTTCGGGCGGCCGCTACGAGTCCCTGGCCTCCACCGGCAAGAAGAACTACCCGGGCGTGGGCCTGTCCATCGGGGTCACCCGCCTGGTCTCGCGGATGCTCGCCGAGGAATCGGCAACCGCCGCCCGCTCCGTGCCATCGGCCGTGCTGGTGACCCTGGCCAACGACGACGCCTGGAACGAGGCGCAGGATGTGGCCTCCGCCCTGCGCGCCCGCGGCATCGCCTGCGAGGTCGCCGCCAAGGCGGAGAAGTTCGGCAAGCAGATCAAGTACGCCGACAAGCGCGGCATCCCCTTCGTCTGGTTCACCACCGAGGAGGGCACCCACGAGGTCAAGGACATCCGCAGCGGCGAGCAAACCACCGCGGATCCGCAGCTCTGGATGCCCGAGGCCGCCGACCTGTCCAACCTGGTCACCGCCGCCCGCCCCTAACGCGTGCGCCCGGGCGCGGGACCCTTCGTTGCGCCGCAGGCGTGAGTCAGCGCACAACGAAGCGGGTTCCGGTGCCGCGGGCACGGCAGTGCCGGTAAACTCGCACATAGATTCTTCCCGACCGCACCCAAGGCACACACCCGCCACCGGCGTCACGCAGCCTTCGGGACACAAGCGGAAATTCGCACCTTTTTAGAAAGGAATGCAGTGCTACGCACTCATCAGCTCGGCACCTTGAACGCCGAGCACATCGGAGAAACCGTCACCCTCACCGGTTGGGTGGCCCGCCGCCGCGACCACGGCGGGGTTGCCTTCCTTGACCTGCGCGACGCCTCGGGCTTCGCCCAGGTCGTGGTGCGCGAGGAGGAAGTCTTCCACCCGCTGCGCAACGAATTCGTCCTGCAGATCACCGGCAAGGTCGAGCGCCGCCCCGAGGGCAACGAGAACCCCGCCCTGGCCACCGGCCAGATCGAGGTCATCGCCGAGAAGGTCGTCGTGCTGAACACCTCCGCGCCGCTGCCCTTCCAGGTCGACGAACACGTCGAGGTCGGCGAAGAGGCGCGCCTGCGCCACCGCTACCTTGATTTGCGCCGCCCGACCCCGAACCGCAACATCCGCTTGCGCTCCGAGGCCAACCGCATCGCCCGCAACCTGTTGCACGATGACGGATTCGTCGAAATCGAAACCCCGACGCTGACCCGCTCAACCCCCGAGGGCGCCCGCGACTTCCTGGTCCCGGCACGCCTGGCCCCGGGCTCCTGGTATGCCCTGCCCCAGTCCCCGCAGCTGTTCAAGCAGCTGCTGCAGGTCGGCGGCTTCGAGAAGTACTACCAGATCGCCCGCTGCTACCGCGACGAGGACTTCCGTGCGGACCGCCAGCCGGAATTCACCCAGCTGGACATCGAGGCATCGTTCGTCGAGCAGGATGACATCATAGAGCTCGGCGAGTCCCTGGTGAAGGCCATCTGGAAGCTGATCGACGTCGAGATCCCGACCCCGATCGCCCGCATCACCTACCACGAGGCCATGGCCAAGTACGGTTCGGACAAGCCGGACCTGCGCTTCGGCCTTGAGCTGACCGACATGACGGAGTTCTTCAAGGACACCGAGTTCGGCGTCTTCAAGGCACCGCACGTCGGTGCCGTGGTCATGCCGGGAGGCGCTTCCCAGCCCCGCCGCACCCTGGATGGCTGGCAGGAATTCGCCAAGCAGCGTGGCGCCAAGGGCCTTGCCTACGTGCTCTACAAGGAGGACGGCGAGCTCGCCGGCCCGGTCGCCAAGAACCTGACCGATGTCGAGCGCGCCGGCCTGACCGAGGCCACCGGCGCCAAGCCCGGCGACTGCATCTTCTTCGCCGCAGGCGCCAAGAACGAGGCACGTGCCCTGTTGGGCGCCGCCCGCGTGGAAATCGGCCACCGCACCGGCTTGATCAAGGAAGGCGACTGGGCCTTCGTGTGGGTTGTTGACGCACCGATGTTCGAGCCTGCCGCGGCCGCGGTTGCCTCGGGCGACGTGGCAGTGGGAACCGGCGCCTGGACCGCCGTGCACCACGCGTTCACCTCCCCGAAGCCCGAATTCATGGACACGTTCGACACGGATCCGGAAAACGCGCTGGCCTACGCCTACGACATCGTGTGCAACGGCAACGAAATCGGTGGCGGCTCGATCCGTATCCACCAGGCCGATCTGCAGCAGCGTGTGTTCAAGATGATGGGCATCGACGAGGAAGCCGCGCAGGAGAAGTTCGGCTTCCTGCTCGAGGGCTTCAAGTACGGCGCACCTCCGCACGGAGGAATCGCCCTTGGTTGGGACCGCGTGCTGCAGCTGCTCACCGGCTCGGACTCGATCCGCGACGTCATCGCCTTCCCGAAGACCGGCGGCGGATTCGATCCGCTGACCTCCGCTCCGGCGCCGATCACGGCCCAGCAGCGCAAGGAGGCCGGCGTCGATTCGAAGCCGGAGGCCAAGAAGGCCGAATCCAACGAGCCGGCCAAGGTCGAAGCGAAGTAGTTTCACACCCGCCAGGCGCGGGGATCCAGAGGGCGCCCACCATCATGGTG
>NZ_JBKKAP010000155.1:0-8214 GCF_046714615.1 Paeniglutamicibacter sp. | reverse complement strand
CCCTGCTCGAAAAGATCGACGGCAGCCAGCCGCTGCTCGGCGGTCAATGAACTATTTTGACGCATGAAAAACTCCCCGAAAGTAAGGATCTGAATTATTCAGTCCAACTTTCGGGGAGCAGTTCATTGAGCCGCTGGGGGGCTTTTCGTCGTCCATCTGTGGAAACGCGCTGTAAATAGGTCTGTTGCCGGGGGGCGAAAGCGGGCGGCAGAGCGACCCGGGGCTCCCAGGGCCCTCCTTCAAGGGCGTCCAACTTTCTAACGCGGTTCCAGCCGATAGGTTGTAGCGGCCATACGGAGGTGCTAGGGTAAAATCAGATGGATGTACGTCAGCTTGGCGAAACCCTAGCACCCGTTTCAAAACGGTAATTGCCGTATACCATCGTCACAGGGCCGCTACCCACGGGTAGGCGGCCTTCGTGTTTTCACGCCATGGATGCATTTTCAGCCCGTACGATGTCAGATTGTTGCCTTGTGCGCCTCGATACAGCTTTGATGCCAGAACCTCAAGGTAAGAGCGGTCGACGACGCCATTGCCGTTCCCGTTGAAGGCGAGCCCAATTGCGCTCGCGCTGAAATCAGCCAATTGAAGATATGGAAGCCTTTGAGGCTGATCCAGAGAACCTCCTCCAGGGACGACAAATCGCCAATCGACCTGGCATTGATTCGCTGGCAATTCTTTGATTGCTGCTTCGTATTTTCGGAGCGTTTCCAACTTGAATTTCTTAGTGTGCGCCAGGGTGTATGAAATATCAGCACCGGCGTTGCGTGCAATCCAAGACAAACGTTCGAGCAAATAGCCGAATGCATTCATGTATGCAGCGTCTTGGTTAAATGTAGTGTCTCGTTCTAGATAGTCCTTGCAGGTCACAACGGCACAGTGGCCAACGAGTGTCTCGGCTTCACTGAGAATCTCGACGGCTACCTTCTTGTGGTGGGGCTTAAATTTGTTGAAGTGAAGGTGATGCCCTGGCAACCTATTGGTTGCCACGCGAATACGCTCAAGAACTGCATCCGTTTCTTCAGATCGGGATTCGAAAAAGATGGCTGCACTCAGAATGAAGTGAGGACTGGATTTTCCCTGTAGGCCCCGCTGGCCTGATTCGTCGATATAAGCGAGCAGGCGTGGACGGACTTTAGTAGCCAATATTTCGCTTTCCCCGAAGTTAAGAATGATCTTGCTTAACGCTACCCGGTATTGTCGATATTTTAGGGTCGAATCATGTGGATGCAAGACTCAACTTCCACCCGTGGCACGGGGTCAGGCTCAAAAATGGAAGCGGGCATTCGAGCTGGCCTTGCATTACCACCGTTGGCGCCGAAGTTGAGATCAGGGCTTAGCTAGTTCATGCTTGCCTTTTCTTGGCCCCTTCAGTGAGCTCGAATGTGCTGCTTACTCGCTGCGATTCCTCGTACGCTTGAATATCTGCCAGTAGGAATCGCCAGAGGTGCCCGAGCTTCCATGCTCCGGGGATCGAACCTCTCCGGGCTGCCATGGTGATCCATCGTGGCTGATGACCCCATCGAGCCGAGAGTTCCTGAACGGTTAGTGACTGTCCTCGGCTGTTCGATTGCATGTCATGCCCTAGGTTCGGTGGGAAGTGCCTCGAACCAGTCCATCAAGTCTTGATGGCTGATACGGGGAAGTCGGCCGATATAGCGGGGGATTAGATCCCCTTTGTCAACGGCCCGGCGGATCATGTCCTTCGAGACACTGAACTGCTCCCCGGCTTCTTCGTAGCTGTAGGCGATCTGGCTCATGGGTAAAATCTAGCGAGTCTGAGTTTGCACGTCTAGCGGTCCGAGAGCGCCTCGCTGAGCACAATTTGAGCACACCTCCACTCAATTCATCGTGGATTGCTGTTATCCAAAGAGGGCTCGATCCCCAATATTTCGGGGGTTTCTTCCGTGCAAGGGACAAAAGAAAGAATTCAAATCTCTTACCATCCGCTCAATGTAAAGAGGCGGTTCCCGTACCCATGGGAACCGCCTCTTTACGTTCATGTGCTGGCCATGTCCAGGGGCGGTGATGGCGCGTAGGCTTCCAATCAACCGGGCAGGCAGGATTCCCGGATCACGAACCAAATGCAACCCCAGGATTGGAAGCGTTCGACAATGCCCCTGCGCGATATTACGCCCGCCGGAAACCCGGTCTGGACCGACATCATGACCACCGACATCGAAGCCAGCAAGAAGTTCTACGCAGCTCTCTTCGCCTGGGAATTCGAGGAACCGACCTCCGAGGAGTACGGCGGATACCTCAGCGCCAAGCGACAGGGGCGCCTCGTCGCTGGGCTCTCCCCCTACCAGCCCGAGTTCGGCGGCATTCCGAACATCTGGTCGCTGTATTTGAAGAGCGATGACATCACCGCCACCCAGGCCTACGTCCAGGGCGCAGGCGGCCAGGTCCTGATGCCACCGATGCACGTGGCTCCATACGGGCACATGGGCATCTTCCTTGATGCCGGAGGCGCCGCTTTCGGCGTGTGGCAGCCGCAGGAACACCAGGGGTTCGGCGTCGATTCCGAGCACGGCGCCCCGGCATGGCACGAGCTGTATTCCAAGGTCTACCCCGCGGCGGTGGAGTTCTATTCCAAGGCTTTTGGCTGGGACATGCATGTGTTGTCCGATGCCCCGGAATTCAGGTACACCACCTACGGGCAGGGCGACAATGCCCGGGCCGGGATGATGGACGCCTCCGGCTTCCTGCCGGCCGAGGTCCCCGGATTCTGGGTGACCTATTGGGGCGTGGATGACGTGGATGCGGCCTGCGCGCTAGCGGTGGCCAATGGCGGCACCGTGACCGAGGGCCCTCAGGATTCGGAGTTCGGCCGCGTTGCCGCGATCACCGACTGCTGCGGAGCCGCCTTGAAGCTGGTCGGCGTGCAGCGAGGCTAGTCGATTCCCAACCACGAAGAGGGTGCGGGCGTTGCCCGCACCCTCTCCTGCGCCCTGCATCGGGCCGCCGGACGCCGCGACCTGAATGCCAGTGTTTCAGCGCGGCTGGTTCAGGTCCTGGACCTGGCTCAGGCGCAGCAACTCATGGGCAACGTCCTGGGCGTCGCCGAGCGTCCGTGCCGCTCCGTCGAGCGCTGCGCCTGCCTGTGCGGCAATCGCGGTCCCCCATTGTGCGGAGGAAAGCTGCAACCCCAGCACGAAGATGGCCCGGTGTGCCAGTCCCCGGGCATCGACCATCCGGTAGGGCGCGCCCACGACTTCCAGCCCCTGCCCCGGGATCGGTTCGCCCTGGTCGTTGCGCATCGTGAAGGCTGCCGCCAGTCCGTCGTCAAGCAGTTGCCGCAGCAGCGGCGAGTTGGTTTGCAGCACGCGGTTGGCCGGCATCATCGCCTCGATCAGCGTGCGAGCCGTGTGCGCCGGGGCATCGACCCAGGGCGAGGACGCGGTGAACATCCCGGTGGGCACATCGATCTCGAATTCCGGGTCGGGGCCGATGAACTCCACCATGTTGGCGCGGGCCAGCGCGGCAAGTTCCTCGATGCGTTGCAGCGGCGGACCGGAGGCCAGGCCCTCCACCAAAGGCTCGAACCAACCCTGCACCTCGCCCAGGCGCGACTCGTCCGATATCAGGCCCTCGGCGATCATGTCCTTGACGATCATGCGCCCGGCGTTCAAGGTGGCAATGGCCATTTTCAGGGGATCTCTTTCACCCTCCTCCGAGGAAATTGCATCGTATTCCAGGTATTCCATGACGGCCTTCTGGTATTCCTTTACGGAGGAGAATCCCCTCTCGGCAAAGGGATGTCCCAGCCCGGGGACATCCAGGAACCCCATGGCAGGGGCCAGCTCGTTGATGAGTCGGCGGGCGTCCTGCAGCCACACCTGCGACCCCGCCTGGTGTTCGGCGTCGAGGGCGTCGATGAGCATGCCCACGAATTCGTCCGGGTCCACCTCAAAGCGGGAGGGGTGGCGCTGGGCCGCGGTGCGGTAGTACGCCAGCAAGACATCGCGGTGCAGCAATGGCCACACGTGCGCATCGAAGCGCACCGTTGCTTCCGGGTTCAGTGCCCGGGCCTCGGCAACCCTTTGGACGATCACTTCGCCATCCAGGTAGCGCAGCCTGACGGAGTCCGGGATGAATTCCTCGATGCAGGATTTCGCGCGGTACGGCGTGCCGCGCCGGGAAGCCGCCACGATCCGCGGCTCGCGGCCCGTGGGCCAGTACTCCAGGGCCCGGCCGGGCCCGCCGTTGATTTCGTTGAACTGTCCGCCGCGTCCCACGGTCAACGCAATCATCACGTCAAAGAAGTTCAGGCCCAGTCCCCGCACCAAGACTGTCTCCCCGCCCGGGACCTTGTCCCAGGCCACGTCCCCGGGGACGTTGGGGCCCTGGTAGAGCAGGCCGGCATCGTTAGCAGCCTGGGCCATGGCTTCCTGTGCCGGGTTCAGTCGCGCAGGGACATGTCCCAGCGCCAAAACGACCGCGTCGGCGCGCAGTTCAAATTCCGCGCCGGACCGTCGCGGGTGGGGGCGGGTGTCATCGACCGGGTGCCCCTGAAGCAGGTAGTCCGCTTCCCCGCGGTGCAGCCCGGTAATCTCGGCACGCTCGAAACGCACCTCGGAGACTGCCCCATGGGAACGGAGTGCGGCAACCGACCTGTCGAAAACATGGCGCAGGTACCGACCGTAGAGGGCCCGCGGCGGGTAGGAGCCGCGCACCATACGCTCCAGTTCCCCGGTTTCCACGCTGCTGAGCATCGCACCGTCGCCGCCGGCCGCACGCCATTGGTCAAAGCTCAGTCCCGGGTCATCCGGGTGGGTGCGTGCGGGGGCCACGGTGGGGAACCCTGCCGGGGTGTTCATCAAGAAGTGCCGGGATTGCGTTGTGGACCAGACATGCCCGGCACCCGGGTCATGGACGTCAAAGACCACCACGGTGATCTGGCGTGAGTGGTTTAGGGTGCGGCCCAGTTCGGACGCCAGGCGCTCAAGGACCGAGGTTCCCCTCGGCCCTGCTCCCACAACGGCTATGACGTACGGTTCTCGACCGGGAATCTGCTTCTCACTCACGGTTTCAGCCTAGTCTGCCCGGTGGCTGGATCGTCGTCCGACGTCTGCGCGATTTCCCGGTGCTGCATGAGAGACTGTGCCCATGAGCTCTACTTATCCTCGTGAGACTGATCTAAACGCCCCGGATACTGCCGAAGCACCCCTCTTGGAAGGGCACGCCCCGGGCGCTCCAGCCCCGGCCCAGTCCATCGATGCCAACACCGGGAGTACCCCCGAAGATCCGTTCCTGTGGCTGGAGGAGCTGGATTCAAAGCGCGCCATGGAGTGGGTGCTCGGGCAAAATGCCCGCACCGAGGCCGAGCTCTTCGACGCCGATTTCGCCGCCACCCAACAAGAAATCCTCAAGGTCCTCGATGCCGCCGACAGGATCCCGATGGTCACCAAGCGCGGGGATCACTATTACAACTTCTGGCGCGACTCGAAGCATCCCAAGGGACTGTGGCGGCGCACCGGCTGGGAGTCCTATTTGCAGGACGATCCGGCCTGGGAAGTCCTGCTGGACGTGGATGCCCTGGCCGCGACCGAGGGCATCGACTGGGTCTTCTCCGGCGCACAAATGCTGCGCCCGGCACCGGGTGACGATTACGCACGGGCCCTGGTCAAGCTTTCCCCCGACGGCGGGGACCAGGTGCGTGTGCGGGAATTCGACCTGCCTTCCCTCGCCTTTGTCGCGGGTGGCTTTGACCTGCCCGTCGCCAAGACCAACATCTCCTGGGCGGATTCGGACACGCTGTTCGTCGCCACCGACGTCGGTGAAGGGTCGCTCACCTTGTCCTCCTACGCGCGCACCGTGCGCCGGCTGGTCCGCGGGCAGGACCTGGCGGAGGCCGAGGAAGTCTTCGCCATCGACCAGTCGCACGTCCTGGCCTACGTCTCCCACGACTCGACCCCGGGATTCGAACGCGACGTGGCCCATGACGTCATTGACTTCTACAATTCCATGACGTTCCTCCGCCGCGCGGAGAAATGGGTGCACGTGGAGGTCCCCACCGATGTGGGCGTCTCGCTGCACCGCGGGTGGGTGTTGTTCTCCCCGCAGACTGCCTGGATCCGCGACGGTGCCACGCACATTCCGGGTTCGCTCGTCCTGGCCGATCTTGAAGCGTTCATGGCCGGCACTGCCACGCTGCGTGAGATCTTTGTTCCCACGGACTCCACGTCCCTGCAATCCATTGACTTCACGGCCAACAACATTCTCCTCAATGTCCTGCAAGACGTCTCCTCGCAGATACTCGTCTGCGATCCGGCGAAGGACTTTGCTCTGCGTCCCTTGGACATCGGCTCCCCGCTGCACAGCTTCAGCATTTCGGCCGTCGATGACGAGGACCCCGCATGCGGCGATGACTTCTGGCTGACGCTCACCGGATTCCTCACACCCACCACCCTGGCCCGCGGCACCGTCGCCGCCGATCCGGACGCGGTCGGCTCCGCTGTCCCCCAGGTCGTCAAGAGCGCCCCTGCCCGCTTTGAGGCCGAGGACTTCGAGGTCTCCCAGCACTTCGCCGTTTCCGACGACGGGACCCGGGTCCCGTACTTCCAGGTGTCCCCGCGCGAGCTGCCGTTGGACGGCATGAACCCGGTGTTGATGAATGGCTATGGCGGGTTCCAGACAAGCCTGACCCCGAGCTACCTCGGCGCCATGGGGCCCGGGTGGCTGGTCCGCCACGCGCCCTCGGGCAGGCGCGGCAGCTATGTGGTGGCGAACATTCGCGGCGGCGGCGAGTACGGCCCGAGCTGGCACCGTGCCGCCTTGCGGGAGAACCGGCACCGAGCCTACGAGGACTTCGCCGCCATCGCCCGGGATCTCATCGCCCGGGGAGTCACCTCGCGCGAGCATCTGGCAGCCACCGGGCGCTCAAACGGCGGGCTCCTCATGGGCAACATGATCACCGGCTATCCGGAACTTTTCGGGGCAATCTCCTGTGGCGTGCCGTTGCTGGACATGCGTCGCTACACCCGGCTGGCGGCCGGGCATTCGTGGATTGCCGAGTACGGTGATCCGGACGTGCCCGGGGACTGGGAATTCGTGCGGACGTTTTCCCCGTACCACCGGCTCGATGATGCCCTGCCCCAGGGCATCGACTACCCGGCTTCCCTGATCTGGAGCGCAACCAGCGACGACCGGGTCGGACCCGTGCAGGCCCGGAAGATGGCGGCGAAGATGATGGACATGGGTGTCGGCAATGTCCGGTACCACGAATCGCTAGACGGCGGCCATGCCGGGGCCAGCGACAATGACGCGACCGCCACCATGCTGGCCACCAGTTACGAGTTCCTCTGGCGGCATGTCGGCTCCTGAGTCAGGACCACTGGATCGTGCCACCCGGGCCCTGGGCCGCGGCATCGGTTGCGGCGCCGATGCGCTTCAGCAAACGCTGACTCAGCCGGACCTCGTGAGGCAGCTCGCGGAGTTCGGCCGGGTCAATGGCGAGATCTTGCCGTTCCAGGAGGTCGCTCAGGTACTCCCAATACTCCGCCGCCGCTTCTTCGTCGGTCTGATCCTCAATCGGTTCATCCGGTCCAACCACGACCAGTGCAGTTTCCCTGATGTCCTCCACCGAGGCGTCCGACCATTTCCGGGTCGAGGACCAACCGCGATCGTCCAACAACAGGACGCTGCGCCCGGTGTCAAGAACCACCGCAAGCCGGGCCGAAACCGAAATGCGAGTCTTGTCGGAGGTGTTGTAGTCGAGGTCGGCAACGGTGACCAGTCCGGTGGCTTGCATGGGGCCAACGCTACCTCCCGCGTGGTGCCCCTGACGGCCGCAGTCCCCTGATCTCCAAGGTTTGTTGCCGCCCAAAAACCCTCGTTTTGTATGCCGCGCCAGCTTTGGGTAGTCTAGGGGAGCTGGAAACAGCAAAATGGACACGTGCCAGAGCGGCCGAATGGGCTTCACTGCTAATGAAGTGTCGGGGTTAAACTCGACCGGGAGTTCAAATCTCCCCGTGTCCGCTGAAAAACCCCTATTTCGATAGGGGTTTTTTCGTCTTAACCCGCATGCCGCGGAAGACCACCATGAGCGCCCCCGACGCCGTGCGCAGCATCGCCCCTATCCAGACCAGGACTCGCCCCCAACAAGAAACCGCGTGCGTTTTGCCCCACGGGGAGCCAAACGCACGCGGCCACGAAATAGCATACCGCGACAAGGCCCCCAGCCGCCCCAAAATGTCTCCGTCCCCGAAAGCA
>NZ_JBKKAP010000154.1:0-45275 GCF_046714615.1 Paeniglutamicibacter sp. | reverse complement strand
TTGGCCGTCTTGGCGTCCATCCCGGACACCCGGCTGGTCATAGTCGGCGACGGACCGCAACGGGAGTTCCTCGCGTCAATCCTGCCGAACGCCTACTTCACGGGATTTCTGGGCGGAGACGAGCTGGGTACCGCCATGGCCTCCTTCGATCTTTTTGTCCATCCGGGCGAACTTGAGACCTTTTGCCAGACCATCCAGGAAGCCATGGCAAGTGGTGTCCCCGTGGTGGCCACCGGCCGTGGCGGGCCCGTGGATCTGGTGGATTCGTCCCGCACGGGCTGGCTCTACGCCCCGGGCAATCTGGACCAATTGCGGGACTACGCCATGGACCTCATCGGCGACGACGCCAAACGCGCAGCCTTTTCCGACGCGGCATTCCAACAGGTCCAGGGACGCAGCTGGCACGTTGTGTGCGAGCAGCTGATGGACCTCTACACCCAAGCCATTGCAGATCACCCGCGGCTTCCGGCCGCCCTGAAAGGAATCAAATGAAAATTTCAGTCATCGGCGCGGGCTACCTTGGCACCGTGCATGCGGTCACTCTCGCGCACATGGGCCACGATGTCATCGGTCTCGACACGGATGCCGCACGGATCGCGCAGCTGTCCAACGGCACCGCACCTTTCCATGAGCCTGGCCTGGCCGAATTACTCAAGGAGGGTCACGAGCGCGGTCACCTCACGTTCACCACCGACCCGGCGGAACTAGCCGAGGCCGAGGTGCATTTCCTATGCGTCGGCACCCCACAATCCAAGACGGCCAACGATTCCGACCTGTCGTTCCTTCGTTCAGCCATTGAGTCGCTGCTGCCCCACCTGCACTCCGACGCCCTGGTTGTGGGGAAATCGACCGTGCCGGTGGGAACCGCCAGCGTGGTTGAATCGATGATCTCGGCAACCGGAGCGGTGTTGGCGTGGAATCCGGAATTCCTGCGGCAGGGAACAGCCGTCAAGGATTCGCTGGTTCCCGACAGGCTGGTCTATGGAATTGCCGAGGGTGAGCGGGGCGCCAAGGCCGGGGCCATGCTCGACGCCGTCTACGCGTCACTGCTGGAACGCGGGACACCGAAGGTGGTCACCAACTTTGCCACGGCCGAACTGATCAAGGTTTCGGCGAACGCGTTTTTGGCTTTGAAGCTTTCCTACATCAACGCGGTAGGTGAGTTTTGCGAGCAGGCGGGGGCCGACGTCGTACAGCTTGCCCAAGCATTGGGGCACGATGACCGCATTGGGGGCAAGTATTTCCACGCCGGGATTGGATTTGGGGGAGGCTGCCTGCCCAAGGATCTGAGGTCCTTCCGGGCCCAGGCGCAGAGTCACGGCGTCGACTCCCTCGATGAAATGTTCTCGCTCGTGGACGGCATCAATGCCGACGCGCGCTACCGCACGGCAGAGACAGCCGTGCGGCTCTGTGGCGGCTCGGTGGCCGGACGGCGCATCACCGTCCTTGGTGCCTCGTTCAAGCCGCACACGGATGATATTCGTGATTCGCCGGCGCTTGATGTGGCAGCACAGCTGGCGTCGCAGGGTGCACACGTGACCGTCAGCGATCCCCAGGCAGCGGACACAGCTTGGCTGCAGTTTCCACAGCTTTCCTTTGAACCAGATGTGACAGTAGCGCTGCAAGGAGCCGAGCTGGTGCTGTTGCTGACCCAGTGGCCCGAATTCACCACCTTGGATCCCGCGCAGACGGCCGCTCTGGTTCAGCGTCCAGTGATCCTCGACGGGCGCAACGCCCTTGACGCCGCCGCCTGGCAGTCCGCCGGATGGGACTACCACGGGATTGGGCGCGCTGGGCTGGGAAGCATCGCCACATCACGGGCCGCCGTCTAGGATCCAGTGATTGTTCAGGCGCCGGGCCGTTATATTGCCCTGGGAGACTCATTCACGGAAGGGGTCGGCGATGTCAGTAACCGCCGGCCCAACGGTGTTCGGGGATGGGCCGACAGGGTTGCGGAGGGGCTGGCCAGCGAATGTCCAGGCTGGGAGTACGCAAATCTGGCCATTCGCAGCAAGCGGCTGCGGCACATCATTGCCGAGCAGCTGGAACCTGCCGTCGCCATGGAACCCACGCTCATCACCCTCTATGCTGGCGGCAACGATGTCATGGACTTTGGGACAAAAATCGCTGACATCCTTGCCGACTACGAAGTCCTTGTAGCCAGGTTGGCGCAGACCGGCGCAACGCTTGTCCTGTTCACCGGTTATGACGTGGAGGTCTCGCCCATCCTGAGCCCGTTGCGCCGCAAAAACCATGCCTACAACGACGGCGTTCGGCTTATCGCCGCGAAGTACGGCGCTGTCCTGGTGGATTACGCCAGTTTCTCCGTCTACGCGAACTCCCGTATGTGGGGGCCAGACCGGCTCCACATGTCCAAGGCGGGGCACAAATACCTTGCCGCAAGGTTGCTGGACATCCTGGAAGTACCGCACGGCATCACGCACAAGACAAAACACCGGGCACCCGCCACCACGGCAAAACAGTGGGCGCGGGAACACCATGTATGGGTTACCGAGTGGGTGCTGCCCATGTTTGCCAGAAAGCTCCGCGGCACCACTCTTGGCGATTCCTTGACCCCCCGCTGGCCCGAGCCGGTGCGGGTGCCGCCCAAAAAGGGCCTGAAGAAACTCACCCGCTCCCGCTTAAACAACTGACCCGCAGTAGTGGTCGAAAAACACCGCGAAATCGGGATTTTTCAGCCACTACTGCGGGCCAGTTGGAGGATGCTAGGCCTGTGCTGGCTCCTCAGCCGGCGCAAGCTCGACGTCGGACACGGTGAGTTCGCCGTCGCCCACGGCGACCGTGAGCTCCAGGGCGTTCGCCGCGGCCCTGAGGTCACCCAAACCGGCCGTCAGCTGTGCGGCCTGAACCTCGCCGGCGGTGACCGTCGCGGAGATGACCTGGGTGCGTTGCTTGACCTTGGCCTCGGACTTGGCCTTACGGATGCCGCTCAAAGCGTCCCCGACCGTCGCGAGCAAGGTGGTGTCGCCGTCGTCCACGGCAACCGCGGAAGGCCACGGCGCACGGTGCACCGAACCGGTGCGCCACCAGCTCCACACTTCCTCCGTCGCGAACGGCAGGAACGGTGCGAACAAGCGCAGCAGGGAATCCAGCGTTGTGGCCAGGGCGGCCAGCACGGAAGCCTGGCCTTCCTCGCCGCTGGCACCATAGGCGCGGTCCTTGATGAGCTCAACGTAATCGTCCGTGAAGTGCCAGAAGAAGCTCTCGGTGAGCTGCAGCGCGCGGGCGTAATCGTACTTCTCAAAGGCTGCCGTCGAGACGCGGATAACTTCTGCCAGCTGGGCCAGAACGGCGCGGTCCAAGGGGTTGGTCAGCACGGCGGTGTCGCCCGTGACAACGTTGGCCTCGGTTGCGCCAAGGTTCAACACGAACTTGGAGGCATTGAGCAGCTTGATGGCCAGGCGACGGCCAATCTTCATCTGCGCAATCTCGTAAGCCGTGTCGGCGCCGAGCTTGGCGGATGCGGCCCAGTAACGGACAGCGTCGGCACCGAAGTCGTTGAGCACGTCCGTGGGGACAACCACGTTGCCCTTGGACTTGGACATCTTCTTGCGGTCCGGATCCAGGATCCAGCCGGAGATCGCCGCGTGCTTCCACGGGGCGACATCGTGCAGCGCGTCGGCGCGCACGGCGGAGGAGAAGAGCCAGGTGCGGATGATGTCGTGGCCCTGCGGGCGCAGGTCAAACGGGAAGACCTTGTTGAAGAAGTCCTCGTCGCGGGACCAGCGGCCAACAATCTGCGGGGTCAGCGAGCTGGTCGCCCAGGTGTCGAGCACATCGGCATCGCCCACGAAGCCGCCGGCCTCGTTGCGCTGGCTTTCCTGGTAGCCCGGAGCGACATCCGCGGCCGGGTCGACCGGCAGCATCTCGTCGGTGGGCAGGATCGGGTTCTCGTAGTCGGGTTCCCCTGCAGCATCCAGCGGGTACCAGACGGGCACCGGCACGCCGAAGAAGCGCTGGCGGGAGACCAGCCAGTCGCCGTTCAGGCCGGAGATCCAGTTCTCGTAGCGCGAGCGCATGAACGCGGGGTGGAACTCGATCTGCTCGCCGCGCTTGATCAGGCGGGTCCGGCGTTCCTCGTCGCGCCCGCCATTGCGGATGTACCACTGGCGGGAGGAAACGATCTCCAGGGGCTTGTCGCCCTTTTCGAAGAAGTTCACCGGGTGGCTGATCTTCTTCGGCTCGCCGTCGAGCAGGTCGGCGGCGATGAGCAGCTCAACGACGCCCTCCTTGGCGGAGAACACCGTCTTGCCGGCGATCTGCGCGTAGGCCCCGGCCCCGGCCTCGGTGGTGATCCACTCCGGGGTCTCGGCGATGACGCGGCCGTCGCGGCCGATGATGGCGCGGGTGGGCAGCTGCAGTTCGCGCCACCAGGTCACGTCGTTCAGGTCGCCGAAGGTGCAGACCATGGCGATGCCAGAGCCCTTGTCCATCTTGGCCAGCGCGTGCGGGTAGACGGTCACGGGAACGTCGAAGAGCGGGGAGGTGACGGTCTTGCCGAAGAGCGGCTTGTAGCGCTCGTCGTCCGGGTTCGCCACCAGGCCGGCGCAGGCTGCCAGCAGCTCGGGACGAGTGGTCTCGATGAAGACCTGGGTGCCGTCCTCGGCGGTGAACGGGTAGCGGTAGTAGGCGCCGGGCATTTCCCGGTCCTCGAGCTCGGCCTGTGCCACCGCGGTGCGGAAGGTGACGTCCCACAGCGTGGGGGCCTCTGCCATGTACGCATCACCGGCGTTCAGGTTGGCCAGGAAGCCGCGCTGCGAGACGGCACGCGAGGTGTCGTCGATGGTGCGGTAGGTCAGGTCCCAGTCGACCGACAGGCCCAGGGTGGAGAAGAGGTGCTCGAAGACCTTCTCATCCTCCACCGCCAGTTCCTCGCACAGCTCGATGAAGTTCTTGCGGCTCACGACGTCCCAGTCGCGCTGGTTCTTCGCCGGGGTCGCCGGGGGGCGGTAGCCCTCGACGTAGGAGTACGTCGGGTCGCAGCGCACGCCGTAGTAATTCTGCACGCGGCGCTCGGTGGGCAGGCCGTTGTCGTCCCAGCCCATCGGGTAGAACACGTTCTTGCCGCGCATGCGCTGGTAGCGGGCCAGTACGTCGGTCTGCGTGTAGGAGAACATGTGTCCCACGTGCAGCGAGCCAGAGGCCGTCGGCGGGGGAGTATCGATCGAGTAGACCTGCTCGCGCGTGGTCTCTGCGTTGAATTTGTAGGTGCCTTGTTCGCGCCAGCGGGCGCCAAGGCGTTCCTCCAGGCCCTCAAGAGCGGGCTTGTCCGGAACGGAAACGATGACGGGCGTGTCTGTGCCCAAGGTGTCTTCTGCCATGGTTCCCATTCTTCCATGTCTGGGCGCGGTTGCCCCATTCATGGCACTGTGACGGCCGCGGCATCCTGCCCCCGCAGTGGGGGGCAGGATACCCAGTGGACGCTCAGGGGGCGATCCAGAGCGTGGTTTCGCTCTCGATGTGCACCACCGGTCCGGCGGGCCCGCCGCTGGCAAGCACGATCCTTGAGGGGTCGATGGTTCTCGGCAGCCCGAGCGGGTCGGTGCCGAAGTTGGTCAGCACCTCCCAGCCGTTGGGCCGGCGGTAGTGCGCCAACGTGGCATCGGGCGGCGAAACCCAGTGCAGGGACTCGGTGGTTTGCAGCTTGCGACGCCATGCCAGGGCGCTTCGGTAGAACTCCAGGGTGGAGTCCTTCACCCCGTCCTGGGCGCTGACAGCGTGGTCGGCAAACCACCCGGGCTGGGGCAGCCACGGCGAGCCGCCGAAACCGAAGTGCTCTTCCTGAGCATTCCAGGGCAATGGCACGCGGCAGCCGTCGCGGCCCTTGATCTTGTTGCCGGTGCGGAACCACGTGGGATCCTGCAGCGAGTCCAGGGGAAGGTCCGCGTCCTCAAAGAGTCCAAGTTCCTCGCCCTGGTAGAGGTAGGCGGAGCCCGGCAGGCCCAGCATGAACAGTGTTGCGGCCCGGGCCCGGCGCAGCCCTCGTGCCGGATCGGCTGCGGGTTCCTTGCCGCCGGAGAGCAGCCACGCATCCTGGGCAGCCGCGTCGGTCCCGTCGGGCAGGGAGTAGCGCGAGGCATGGCGCACCACGTCGTGGTTGGAGAACACCCAGGTGGACGATGCGCCCGAGGCTTCGGCTTCCTCCAGGCACCGCGCCACGATGTCGCGGAATGCGGCGGCGGAAAAGGGCGCCTGCAGCAGGTCGAAGTTGAAGGCCTGCCCCAGCCCGGTGGGCCGGGCATAGCGCAGGCGGCGGTCGGTGAAGGGCACCCAGGCCTCGGCCACGGCAATGCGCGGCGGGTCGTATTCGTTGAGCACCGAGCGCCAGCCGGCGTAGATCTCGTGGACCTCGTCGCGGTCAAAGAGCACGTCGGTGCCGTCATCGACCAGGATCTCCAGCGAGGGCTTGGAACGCAGTGGAGGAGCCATGTCCTTGACCAGTGCGTGGGCAACGTCGACGCGGAAACCATCCACGCCGCGGTCCGCCCAGAAGCGCAACGTGGTGTGGAAGTCCTCGCGAACCTCCGGGTTGTCCCAGTTCAAGTCCGGCTGCTCGGAGGCGAAAAGGTGCAGGTACCACTGGCCCGGCGCCCCGGCGTTTTCCCCGGTGGTTTCTTTGATGCGGGTCCAGGCCGGTCCGCCAAAGTGCGATGGCCAGTCCGAGGGCGGCAGCTCGCCGTTTTCGCCCAGCCCGTCAAGGAAGTGGTAGCGGGCCCGTTCGGGCGAGCCCGGTGCCGCAGCGAGGGCAGCGGTGAACCATTCGTGGCGGTTCGAGGAGTGGTTTGGCACCACGTAGGCGATGACCTTGATGTTTGCCGCATGGACGGCAGCGACCATGGCGTCAAAGTCGTCCAGGGTGCCCAGGCGCGGGTCCACATTGCGGTAGTCGTCCACGTCGTACCCGCCGTCGGCCAGGGCCGAGGGGTAGAACGGGGAGAGCCAGATTGCGTCGATGCCCAACCCCGCGAGGTAGCCCATGCGCGATGTCACCCCGGGCAGGTCGCCGAGCCCGTCACCCGTTGCATCGGCGAAGCTGCGCGGATAGATCTGGTAGACGGCGGCCTGACGCCACCAGTCGGCGGGGGACACTGATGTCGGGTCGGTGCTGTTCATGGGTCGGGGTCGTTCCTCTCTGAATGCATGCGGGCCGGGCAAGTGCTTCCAGTATGTCGCCGCCGCGGCGGGAATCCGCGCATTTGGCGCCGTCGTGGACGATTCACCCCGCCCGCCATACGCTGTAGCCATGGGTACCTTTCGATTGTTGCGCGCCTACGAGCCCGCCGATGGCGGCTATCGGATCCTGGTTGACCGCCTGTGGCCACGCGGACTCAGCAAGGAGCGGGCGGCGCTCGATGACTGGGCCAAGGACGTTGCACCCTCGACCGCCCTGCGCGTCGCATTCAGCCACAAGGCAGAGCGGTTCACGGAGTTCACCGACCACTACCGCCACGAGCTGGAACTGGGCTCCGCCGCCGAAGGGGCCCAACGCCTGCTGGGGATCGCGAGCGAGCATCAGGACGTGGTGCTGCTCTACGCCGCCCGCGACACCGTGCACAACCACGCCGTCGTGCTTCTGGACTTCCTGCGAGAGGCGCAACAGGCGAGCTTGAACGGGACGGGGCCCGGGGCCTGAGGCTTCCCCCGGGTGCCACGGAACGACATTGCGCTTGGGGACCGGCCGCCGCGCTGGATAGGCTTTGGTCATGTCATCACAGAATCCAGTCATCCAGCACGCAGCCGTCGTCACCGGGGCCTCCAGCGGCATCGGGGAAGCCACCGTACGCGCCCTGACCGCCGCCGGGTGGAAGGTCTACGCAGTTGCCCGCCGCGCCGAGCGGCTTGCGGCGCTCGCCGAGGAAACCGGTGCTGTGCCCGTTCCCGCGGACGTGACCGACGACGCCCAGGTCGCCGGGCTGCTTGCCGCGGTGACGGCCGGCGGCGGCATCGACACGCTCATCAACATCGCCGGCGGAGCCCGCGGCGCCGACTACCTGGCCGAGGCCAAGAACGAGGACTGGGACTTCATGCTCCAAGCCAACGTCATGGGCACCATGAAGATGACCCGCGCGTTCCTGCCGATGCTGCGCGCCCACGGCGAGGGAACCGTGCTCAACCTGACCTCGACCGCCGGGCTGGTCAGCTACGAGGGCGGTTCGGGCTACAACGCGGCCAAGGCAGCGCAGCGCGCGCTCACCCAGGCGCTGCGACTGGAGGAGGTCGAGCACAACGTGCGGGTCATCGAGGTGCTGCCCGGCCTGGTGCACACCGAGGAATTTGCCCTGCGCCGGATGGGCGGGGACCGCGAGAAGGCCCGGAAGGCCTACGCCGGGGTGGCCAAGCCGCTGAGGGCCGAGGACGTGGCAGACATCGTCTCCTACGCCGTCAACGCCCCGCACCACGTGAACCTGGACGAGATCGTCGTCCGCCCGGTGGCACAGGCCGCTGCCCACAAGCTGATCCGCGGCCAGGCGTGAGCGGCCCCGCCGCGGGCACCGGGCCGCGGCGGCTGCACGTGGTGGCCTGTGCCCACGGCACCGACAATCCCGAGGGGCGCCGGCTCGTGAACGGGCTGCGCGCGGACCTGGCCGCGGTGCTTGCCGCCGACGGGATCGACGCGGTGATCCACGAGGCCTATGTCGACGTGCAGGACCCCCGGCTGGAGGCCGTGCTCGCCGCACTGCCGCCCGGAGAGGACGCCATCGTGGCGCCCCTGCTGCTCTCGGAGGGCTTCCACACCTCGGTGGACATCGCCAACGCGGTGGCCACCCGGGCGCACACCCGAACCAGTGCGCCGCTGGGCCCGGACCCCCGGATGGCCACGGTGCTGGCCAAGCGGCTGGCCCAGGCCGGCCACCAACCCGTGGACGCCGTGGTGCTCGCCGCTGCAGGCACCCGCATCGAGGTCGGGCAGCAGCAGGCAGCCCGGATGGCCGCGGCCCTTGCCGAGGAGCTGGGCCTGGAGGTCGCCGTGGCGTATTGCTCGGCTGCCGCGCCGTCGGTGCCCGATGCGGTGGCCGCCTTGCGCGCCGCCGGGGCGCGGCGGGTGGGCATCGCTTCCTTCCTGCTGGCGCCCGGATTCTTCCACGACAGGCTGGCCGGCGCCGGGGCCGACTATGTTACGGCGGCGCTGCTTCCGAGCGTCACAATCGCGAAATGTGTCGCCGGAAGACTTGCCGAGGCCCTCGCCCAGGGCTCTTCCGACACCGAATAGGTCGCCGGGTTACGGCATGACGCGGTAGGTCGGCGGCGTTGGCGGGACGCCGCCGACCGGCCCTAGTGTCGTAGCCATGACACAGGCAACCGACACCCCGGAACGCACCCGGCCCGCCCGCCCGGCGAGCAAGCCGCACGGACAGTGGAAGATCGACGGCACCGAGCCGCTGAACGCCAATGAGGCGTTCAAGGCGGACGACAATGGGCTGAACGTGCGCGAGCGCATCGAAAACGTCTACGCCCAGGGCGGGTTCGACTCCATCGACCCCAACGACCTGCACGGCCGCTTCCGCTGGTGGGGTCTTTACACCCAGCGCAAGCCAGGCATCGACGGCGGGCGCACCGCCACCCTGGAACCGCACGAGCTCGAGGACCGCTACTTCATGCTCCGGGTGCGCATCGACGGCGGCACCCTTTCCACCGAACAGCTGCGCACCATCGGGCAGATCTCCCGGGACTTTGCCCGGGACACCGCCGATGTGACTGACCGACAGAACATCCAGCTGCACTGGATCGATGTGGTGGACGTGCCGGAAATCTGGCGCCGGCTCGAGGCCGTGGGCCTGGACACCACCGAGGCCTGCGGCGACGTGCCCCGTGTCATCCTCGGTTCCCCCGTGGCCGGCATCGCGAAGGACGAGATCCTGGACCCGACCCCGGTCATCGCCGAGATCCGTGAGCGCTTCATCGGGGATCCCGAACTGGCGAACCTGCCGCGCAAATTCAAGACAGCCATCTCCGGTCACCCGTCCCAGGACGTGGTCCACGAGATCAACGACATCGCGCTCATCGCCGCCATTCACCCCGAGCTCGGACCCGGTTATGACCTATGGGTCGGCGGCGGACTGTCAACCAACGCCCGACTGGCCGAGCGGCTTGGCGCCTTTATCCGCCCCGAGATCGCCGCGGATGTGTGGCTGGGTGTCATCTCGATCTTCCGCGACTACGGGTACCGGCGTTTGCGCAACAAGGCGCGGCTGAAGTTCCTGATGGCCGACTGGGGACCGGCGCGCTTCCGCGAAGTGCTGGAAACCGAGTACCTGGGATATGCCCTGCCCGACGGACCGGTGCCGGATGCCCCCACCACGCCGGGGGACCACGTGGGAATCCACGAGCAGAAGGACGGACGCTTCTACATCGGCGCCAGCCCGAACGCCGGCCGGCTCTCCGGCACGCTGCTGCTGGAACTGGCGGACCTGCTGGAGCGCCACGGCTCCAAGCGCTTGCGCACCACCCCGCACCAGAAGCTGCTGGCCCTGGATATCCCGGGTGAATCGGTGGCCGCCGCCGCCGCAGAGCTTGATGCCCTGGGCCTGGCCACGGCTCCCTCGATCTTCCGCCGCTCCGCGATTGCCTGCACCGGCATCGAATTCTGCAAGCTGGCGATCGTTGACACCAAGGACACCACCATCGCGGCGGTGGCCGAACTCGAAGCACGCTTCGCCGCCAAATCGGCGGTGCGGCTGCCCGCGGCACTGAGCCTGCACGTGAACGGCTGCCCCAACTCCTGCGCCCGCATTCAGACCGCCGACATCGGGCTCAAGGGCCAACTGCTGCCCGACGGGAACGGCGGGCAGACCCCCGGCTTCCAGGTCCACCTGGGCGGGGGACTTGCCTCCACCGAACGCGGGGAGGCGGGGCTGGGCCGCACCGTGCGCGGACTCAAGGTCACCGCAGACCAGCTGCCCGACTACATCGAACGAGTACTGGAAAACTACTCGGCCGGTTCCCAGGACGGCGAATCCTTCGCCACCTGGTCACACCGCGCCGCGGATGAGGACGTTGTATGAGGGCCGCCGATCTAAAGACCGCCGACCCGATTGCCGCCGACCGGGCGCTGGCCGAGGCAGGCGCCGCCGAACTGGGCTTCGACGCCTCCGCCACCGAGGTCATCGCCTGGGTGAAACGCAACTTCTCCACCGCCGAGGTAGCAGTCGCCTGCTCGATGGCCGACGCGGTGCTGCCGGCGGTCGTCGCCGAGCAACTGCCCGGGGTCGACGTGCTCTTCCTGGAGACCGGCTACCACTTCGCCGAAACCCACGCGACCCGCAACGAGGTCGCTGCTTCCCTGGACGTGCGGATCATCGACGTCCTCCCGTTGCGCACCGTTGCGGAGCAGGACGCCGAGTTCGGGCCCAGGCTCCACGAGCGCGACCCTGCAACCTGCTGCAGGCTGCGCAAGATGGAGCCGCTGGCCAAGGCACTTGCCGGTTACCGGCTCTGGTTCACCGGGGTCCGCCGGGAAGAGGCACCCACCCGCACCAACACCCCGCTGATCACCTGGGATGCGGCGCACTCGCTGATCAAGGTCAACCCGCTGGCCGGGTGGAGCTTCGATGAGTTGATCGGCCACGCCGCGGCCAACAGCGTCCCGGTGAACCTGCTGCTCTCCAACGGCTACCCGTCGATCGGCTGCGCCCCCTGCACCCAGCCGGTGGCCGAGGGCGAAGACCCGCGCGCCGGGCGCTGGGCCGGGGTCGCCAAGACCGAATGCGGCATCCACCAATGACCCTCGCCCGCACCCCCTACCACTTCCCACC
The DNA here is from genome assembly GCF_046714615.1 of Paeniglutamicibacter sp. NCBI lineage: Bacteria > Bacillati > Actinomycetota > Actinomycetes > Micrococcales > Micrococcaceae > Paeniglutamicibacter > Paeniglutamicibacter sp. The sequence goes on along the minus strand of NZ_JBKKAP010000154.1, from coordinate 33,501 downwards.
TTCCAAGGAGCCAGAGATGAGCACCACAGCACCGGGGATCATCCCGCCGGGGACCACCGCGCCGGCCACCGACGTGCTCGACGCGTTGGAGGCGGAATCCATCCACATCCTGCGCGAAGTCGTCGCCGAGTTCGAACGCCCCGCCATGCTCTTCTCCGGCGGCAAGGACTCGGTGGTGATGCTGCACCTGGCCACCAAGGCCTTCTGGCCCGGGGTCGTCCCCTTCCCGGTGCTGCACGTGGACACCGGACACAACTTCGATGAGGTCATTGCCTTCCGGGACCAGACTGTCCAGGAGCTGGGGCTGCGCCTGGAGGTGGCACGGGTGCAGGATTACATCGACGATGGCCGGCTCACCGAGCGCGCCGACGGGACCCGCAACCCGCTGCAGACCACCCCGCTGCTCGACGCCATCGCCGCCAACAAGTTTGATGTGCTCTTTGGCGGCGGACGCCGCGACGAGGACAAGGCGCGGGCCAAGGAACGCATCCTCTCGCTGCGCGACGAGTTCGGCCAGTGGGATCCGCGCAACCAGCGTCCCGAACTGTGGAACCTGTACAACGGGCGCCACACCCCGGGACAGCATGTGCGGGCCTTCCCCATCAGCAACTGGACCGAACTGGACATCTGGCGCTACATCGAACGCGAAGACATCGCCCTTCCCTCCCTCTACTACGCCCACGAGCGCGAGGTCTTTGAGCACTCCGGGATGTGGCGGGCGGTGGGCGAATTCAGCCGGCCGGGCATTGGCGTTCCCACGCAGCGCCGCACGGTGCGTTACCGCACCGTGGGGGACATGTCCTGCACCGGTGCGGTGCTCTCCAACGCGTTTACGACCGCGGACGTTATCCGCGAGGTGGCCACCACCACCATCACCGAACGCGGGGCCACCCGCGCGGACGACCGCATCTCCGAGGCGGCCATGGAAGACCGCAAGAAGGACGGGTATTTCTAAGATGAGCACCACGAACCTGGACACTGCATTGGACACCACCTTGGATACCGACGCACCCCGGCTCGGTCGACGCGGGCTCTTCCGCTTCGCCACCGCCGGCTCGGTCGACGACGGCAAGTCGACGCTCGTCGGCCGGCTGCTGCACGACGCCAAGGTGGTCCTCGCCGACACCCTGGAGACCCTGGCCCGGACCTCCGCCGCCAGCGGCTTCGGCGGCGGGGACGGCACCCTGGACCTGGCGCTGCTCACCGACGGACTGCGCGCCGAACGCGAACAGGGCATCACCATCGACGTGGCCTACCGCTACTTCTCCACCGGTGAGCGCTCCTTCGTGCTCGCCGACTGCCCCGGACACGTGCAGTACACGCGCAACACCGTCACCGGCGCCTCCACCGCGGACGCGGCCATCGTGCTCATCGACGCCCGCAAGGGGGTGCTCGAGCAGACCCGCCGCCACCTGGGCGTCATCGGCCTGCTGCGCGTGCCCAACGTGGTCATTGCGGTGAACAAGATCGACCTGATCGACTACGACGGCGAACGCTTTGCCGACATCGCCGCCGACGTGGCACGGGTCGCCGCCGGGCTGGGGCTGCCGGCCCCGCACACCCTGCCGGTCTCCGCCCTGGTGGGGGACAACGTGGTGGAGCGCTCCGCACACACCCCCTGGTACACCGGGGACACGCTGCTGGGACTGCTCGAATCCCTGCCCACCCGCGACGAGCAGGACACCGTGGCCGAGGCCTTCCGCTTCCCGGTCCAGCTGGTGCTGCGCCCGCAGGGCGCGCTGGCCCCGGGGCTGGACGCCGCGGTCTTCCGCGACTACCGCGCCTACGCCGGCTCCATCGCCGCGGGCTCCATCGCCGTGGGGGACGCCGTCACCATCGCCACTCCGGGGCAGCCGCGCCGGGAGACCACCATCGTGGGGATCGACGCAGCGGGGGTTGCGCTGGCTTCCGCCGCGGCGCCGGCCTCGGTGGCGCTGCGGCTTGCCGACGAGCTGGACATCGCCCGCGGGGACACCATCGCCGGCACAGGCACCCTGCCGGACTCCTCGGCGGACCTCTACGCCCAGCTGTGCTGGCTTTCGCCGAAAACGCTGCACCCCGGCGCAACCGTGCTGATCAAGCACGGGACCGCGACGGTGCGCGCGAAGGTCGCCGCCATCGAGGGCCGGCTGGACCTGGAGGACTTCGGGCTGCTTCCCGCCGACGGGCTGGAACTGAACGACATCGGCACGGTGACACTGCGGCTGGCCAGCGAACTGCCCACCGAGCCCTACGCGCACCACCACCGCACCGGGGCGTTCCTGGTCATCGACCCGCAGGACGGCAACACGCTGGCCGCCGGGCTGGTTGGCGAGAGGCCAGCCACCGCGGGCTAGCCTCCGCACCCCGGCCGCCACCCCGCACTTCGACCACCCCGATCCCGCACCACACCGACAGAGAAGGACACCCGCGCCATGGACACCATCCGGTACACCGCCGAGGGACCGCGCCGCGGCCCCGGCCGGCGGGCCCTGCTCGCCGGCGGCACCGGGCTGCTGGGCCTGCTGGTGCTTGGTGCCGCAGCCACCACCGCGGTGCCGCGGCCCGGGGCTGCGGGGAACGCCGCCGCCGGGCCCGCGGGCACGCTGCGGCTGGGTTTCTTCGCCAACCTGACCCACGCGCCGGCGCTGGTCGGCACCGCCCGGGGGCTCTTCGCCCGGGAGCTTGGTGGATCGGGGACGCAGCTGGCCACCAGCGTGTTCGGTGCCGGACCTGCAGCCGTCGAGGCGCTGAACGCAGGGGCCATCGATGCTGCCTACCTGGGACCGAACCCGGCGATCGCCGCGTTCGCCTCCAGCGGCGGGCAGGGGTTGCGCGTGCTGGCAGGGGCAGCTGCGGGAGGTGCCCAGCTGGTGGTCCGGGCCGGTATCGCCAACGCCGCGGCGCTGCGCGGCAGAACCCTGGCCACCCCGCAGCTCGGCGGCACCCAGGACGTCGCGCTGCGGACCTGGCTTTCCACCCAGGGACTGCGGACCGACTTGCGCGGCGGGGAGGTGTCCATCACCCCGACGGCCAACGCCCAGACTCTGGAACTCTTCCGATCCGGGGCCATCGACGGGGCCTGGCTGCCCGAACCGTGGGCCTCCCGGCTGGTGCTGGAGGCCGGCGCGAAGGTGCTCATCGACGAGGCCGAGCTGTGGGACGGGGCGGCGACCGGAGCGCCGGGGCTGTTCCCGACCACGGTGCTCGCCGTGTCCCCGGCCTTCGCAGCGCGCCATCCGGAAACCGTCGACGCCCTGCTGCGCGGCCATCTTGCCGCGCTTGACTGGATCAACACCGCCAAGCGCGCCGACGTGCTGGAGACGCTGAACGCCCGGCTCGCCGAGAGCGCCGGCGCCGCCCTGGCCCCTGCAGTGCTGCAACGCGCGCTGGGCAATCTTGACTTCACCGCCGACCCGCTGGCAGGTGCCTACCCGCGCCTGCTGGAGCACGCCGTTGCCGCGGGGCTTGCCGAACCGGCGAGCCTGGACGGGCTGGTCGACACCGCGTTCCTTCAGCGGGCACGCGCCGCACGTTCCACCGGGACCCAGGGGGCAGCGGCATGAGCATCGTCATCGAGAACCTGTCCAAGGACTACGGCGCCGGACCGGTGCTCTCCTCGATCACCACCACGATCGCCGACGGCGAGTTCGTGGCGGTCCTGGGGGCCTCGGGGTGCGGCAAGTCCACGCTGCTGAACGTCATCGCCGGGCTGGAGCCGCCGAGTGCAGGTTCCGTGAGCGTCCCTGCCGGCGGGGCCGCATTCATGTTCCAGGACGCGGCGCTGCTGCCCTGGCTCACCGCCAGGGCCAACATCGAACTCGCCCTGGAACTGCGCGGGGTCCCGCGCGCCGCACGCGCCAGGCGCGCCAATGAGCTGCTGAAGCTGGTTCACCTGGGCGATGCCGGCGCCAAGCGCCCGCACGAGCTCTCCGGGGGCATGCGCCAGCGCGCCTCGCTGGCCCGGGCCCTGGGCCAGGACCGTCCGGTGCTGCTGATGGACGAGCCGTTCGCCGCCCTGGATGCGATCACCCGGGACCTTTTGCACGAGGAACTCGAGCGGATCTGGCGCGCCCACCGGCGCACCGTGGTGTTCGTGACCCACAACGTCCGCGAGGCCGTGCGGCTGGGCCAGCGGGTCCTGCTGCTCTCCTCGCGCCCCGGACGGGTCGCCGCCCAGTGGGAGATCGCCGAGCACGTGCGCACCGATCCGGCCGCGCAGGCCGCCCTGACCCGGGACATCACGCAGAGGCTACGCGAGGAGATCCGCCACCATGCCCACTAGTATCACTTCCGCGACCGCGACCGCCATCGCCCGCGAACGCATCACCGCCTGCGCCGGAGACCCGGCTCCGGCCGATGACATCGAGGACCCGGACAACCCGGAGCACCCGGACAGCCTGGGCGAACTCGAGGCCGGCCTGGACAGGTTGCAGGACACCCCGGCCACCTCCCGGCCGCCGGTCGGCCGGATCCTGCTGCCGCTGGGCACCCTCGCGGGCCTGCTGAGCCTGTGGCAACTGGCCGCCTGGTTCGGTTCGCCGCGCGCGGACCTTTTCCCCGGCCCGCTCGAGGTGCTGGGCACCGCCGCGGAACTTGCTGCCGACGGACGGCTGGCCGAAGCGGTGTTCACCTCGCTGCAGCGCGGGGTGCTCGGCTTCCTGCTGGCCCTGGCCATCGGCACGCCGCTGGGACTCTTGCTCTCGGCCTCCGCGACCCTGCGCCGCGGCCTCGGCCCGCTGGTCTCGGGCCTGCAGGTGCTCCCCAGTGTCGCCTGGGTGCCGGCCGCCATCATCTGGTTCGGCCTCACCGACGCCACCGTCTTCTTCGTGGTGCTGATGGGTGCAACGCCCTCGATCGTCAATGGATTCCTCTCCGGCGTGGATACCGTCCCGCCGCAATACCGCCGGCTCGGCACCGTGTTGGGGGCCAGCCGCACCCAGCAACTGCTGCGCATCGTGCTGCCCGCGGCCCTGCCCGGCTACCTGGCCGGACTCAAGCAGGGCTGGGCGTTCTCCTGGCGCTCGCTGATGGCCGCGGAGATCATCGCCGTCGGCGGGTCCATCGGCTTCGGCCTGGGGTCGCTGCTGCAACAAGGCCGCGACCTGTCGCAGATGGCGGTGGTCGTCTCCGCGATCATGGCCATCCTTGCCGTCGGCATCGCCGTCGAACTGCTGGTCTTCGCCCCGCTGGAGCGCAGGCTGCTGCGCCGCCGCGGCCTGGCCCCCGGAGCAACCCGATGAACCGCCCGCCGACCCCGCGGACCCCGCCGACGTCGCCGAACCCGCGCCACACACCCACGACCTTCCACTACCGGCAGGAGCCGAGCATGAGCCAGTCAACCGCACGCCGCGAGGCACCCATCCACCCGCTGGCGCTGCGCCTTTCCGGCAAGGCAGTGCTCTGCGTCGGCGCCGGAGCCGTGGCCGAGCGCCGGGTCAACCAGCTGCTCGACGCCGGCGCCCTGGTCACCGTGATCGCCCCCGCTGCCGTGGCGGGAATCGCCGCGGCAGCCGACTCCGGGCAGCTTCTCTGGCTGCGCCGCGGCTACGTGCCCGGGGACCTGGAGGGCATGTGGCTGGCCCACACCGCCACCGGGGACCTGGCGCTGGACGCGCGGGTGGCCGCCGACGCGGAAGAGCTGCGGATCTGGTGCGTCAACGCCTCGGACCACGCCGCCTCGAGCGCCTGGACCCCCGCCGTCGCCCGGACCGGGGACGGGATCACCGTCGCCGTCACCGCCGGCGGGGACCCCCGCCGGGCCGCCGGGCTGCGCAACGCCATCGCCCTGGCGGCCGACACCGGACTCCTGCCGCTGCGCCGCCACCGCTCCGGCACCGGCTCCGTGGCCCTGGTCGGGGGAGGTCCGGGGGATCCCGGGCTGATCACCGTGAAGGGGCGCCGGCTGCTGGCCGCCGCCGACGTCGTGGTCGCCGACCGGCTCGGCCCGCGCGACCTGCTTTCGGAGCTTGACCCGTCCGTGCGCATCATTGAGGTCGGCAAGGCCCCGGGGGACCACCTGGCCTCCCAGGACGAGATCAACGCGGTGCTGGTGCGTGAGGCGCGGGCCGGGAACCGGGTGGTCCGGCTCAAGGGCGGGGACCCGTTCGTGCTGGGCCGCGGCGGCGAGGAGGCTGCACACTGCCGCGAGAACGGCGTCGCCGTCGAGGTCGTGCCGGGGGTGACCAGTGCGGTCTCCGTCCCGGCTGCAGCCGGGATCCCCGTCACCCACCGGGGCGTCGCCGCCGGATTCTCGATGGCCACCGGGCACGACGAACTGACGGAACTTCCGGCACGCGCGGACCACACCCTCGTCCTGCTGATGGGGGTCGCCCGGCTGGGCCGCAACACCGCCACGCTGCTGGGGCGCGGTTTGCCCGCGGACACCCCGGTGGCGGTCATCGAGCGCGGGTGGACCCCCGAACAGCGGGTCACCATCGACCGGCTCGATTCCATCGCGGCCACCGCCGAGGCCATCGGGGTGTCGAACCCCGCCGTGGTCGTCATCGGCGATGTGGTGCGGCTCAGCCCCCACGCCGTCGGCCGGCTCGCGCCTGCGCACCCGGCACAGACCAGGCAGCCGCTGCCTGTCGGCTGATCCGACGCCCCCCGAAAACACCATCAAACCCGTTGGACCCCAGGAGAACCCCCATGACCGAGAAGAACACGCCCGCCCCCGCAGGCGCTCCCGCCGCGACCCCGGCCGCCTTCGCCGCACGCCCGCTGCGCGTCGCCATCATCGGCGCCGGCCCGGCCGGCGTCTATGCCGCGGACATCCTCACCAAGGCCGAGCGCGGCTTCGAGGTCGCCATCGACCTCTTCGACCGCTACCCGGCGCCCTACGGGCTGATCCGCTACGGCGTCGCCCCCGACCACCCGCGCATCAAGGGCATCGTCAAGGCGCTGCACAAGGTGCTTGACCGCGGGGACATCCGCTTCTTCGGCAATGTCGAATACGGCACCGACCTGTCTCTGTCGGAGCTGCGCGAGCACTACGACGCGGTCATCTTCGCCACCGGCGCCATCAACGATGCCGATCTGAACATCCCCGGCATCGAGCTGGAAGGTTCCCACGGGGCCGCCGACTTCGTTTCCTGGTACGACGGACACCCGGACGTGCCGCGGGCCTGGCCGCTGCAGGCCACCGAAATCGCGGTCATCGGCAACGGCAACGTGGCCCTGGACGTCGCCCGGGTGCTCTCCAAGCACGCCGAGGACCTGCTGGTCACCGAGATCCCGGAGAACGTGTACGAGGGGCTGCGCTCCTCCCCGGTCACCGACGTGCACGTCTTTGGCCGCCGCGGCCCGGCCCAGGTCAAGTTCACCCCGCTGGAGCTGCGCGAGCTGTCCCACAGCCGCGATGTCGACATCGTGCTTTACCCCGAGGACTTCGAGTTCGACGAGGCCTCGGACGCGGCGATCAAGTCCAACAACCAGACCAAGACCATGGTCGGCACCCTCACCAACTGGCTGATCGAGCAGGAGGATCGCGAGGAGCGCGGGGCCGCCGGCGAGACGGGCCAGCGCGCCAGCCGCCGGCTGCACCTGCACTTCCTGCATTCCCCGCTCGAGATCACCGGGGAAGACGACAAGGTCACCGGCATGAAGTTCGAGCGCCAGGAGCTGGACGGGACCGGCAACGCGCGCGGGACCGGGGAGATCGTCGACTACCCGCTCCAGGCCGTCTACCGCGCCGTCGGCTACTTCGGCTCCGCGCTGCAGGACGTCGAATACGACGGCCGCACCGGCACCATCCCCAACGACGGGGGCAAGGTCCTCGACGGCGCCGGCACCCAGGTGCCCGGCCTCTACGCCACCGGCTGGATCAAGCGCGGCCCGGTCGGGCTCATCGGCCACACCAAGTCGGATGCCGCCGAAACCATCGCCCACCTGCTCAATGACCTCGCCGGGTTGCCGCCGGCCTCGGACCCCGCCCCGGATGCGGTGCCCGGCCTGCTGGATGCCAAGGGTGTTGCCTACACCAGCTGGGAAGGCTGGCTGGCACTGGATGCCCACGAACAGGCCCTCGGCGCGGCCGCGGCCCCGGCGCCCACCCACGATGGTCCCGTGCCGCGGGAACGCATCAAGGTCGTCGAGCGGGCGGAAATGGTCGCCGTCTCGCGAGCCGCGGACGAGCCGGCCCGAGCCCGCGCCTGAGCCGGCATCCCGGTCGGGGCGCGGATGTTGAGCCCCGACCGGTGATCCAGCGGATCGACACCCTTGGCACCGCTCCTTAAGGCGTTCGGCGGCGGGTGGCGGCAAAACGTGGTCGTGCCTGGTTAGGCTCCAAGGGACAGGCGCGGATGACCGGCTCATCGCCGGCCACCCGTTCGGTACCAGGGGGAGAACCATCATGAGCATGCAGGTCAGCGGAAACAACCAATCCGGAACGGGTGTAGCGGCGCTGGGGAACTTCCCGCCCGGTACATCGATATTCGAATTCCGCGGGGGAGCGGCAACGTGGTTCGGCACGCAATTGCTGGGCATGGCCATCACCATCTTTACGCTGGGGATCTGCTACCCGTTTGCGGTGGTGCTGGTGGAGCGCTGGCGGGCCAAAAACACCTTCCTGCTGGGCAGGCCGCTCCAGTTCGTCGGCGCCGGGTGGGGAATCTTCGGGTTGTGGGTGAAGTGGTTCCTGCTGTGCCTCATCACCCTGGGCATCTATTCGTTCTGGGTGTACCCGCGCCTGACGGCGTGGAAGGTCGAAAACACGGTCTTGAACTAGCCTTCGGCAGTTCTGTGCTGTACCAGCGGGCGGCCTGCCGCTCGCGATGCGGAGGGGATCAGGCCGCCCGCTGGGGTTCCGCGGCGGGGTGGAACATCCAGTTGCGCCGAGGTATTTGCAAGGGATCGCGGGATCTGGGCAGGATGACATGCGGGATACCGCGGATCATCTCGATCCGGAATTTGCCGGCGTGGTAGGCCTGGTGGCATATCGGGCAAAGCAGGCAGCCGCGTGAGACATCTGTCCTGCCACCGAGATTCCAGGCATCCAGGTGGTGCGCCTCGCAACGGTTGGGCGGCATGGTGCACCCGGGGTTGGCGCAGCCCTTGTCGCGGACGGCGATGGCGCGGCGTTGGGCCCGGTTGAAGTATCTTCGGGTCCGCCCAAGCTCGAGCGGGACCCCGGCGCCGTCCAGCACGATCGGGACGATCCCGGCATTGCAGGCGATGCGCCGGCAGCTGGCTGCCGAAATGTCTTCGCCGTGGTCGGTCACCCCTGCCGCATCGAGTTGGCCCATGAACGTTTCCAGGTTGATGGTGATGTTCATCGTGAAGTTGGGGGCCAACGGCATTTGGGCGTCGGCGGCATTGCCCTCCGGGGCCCCGGGTTCCACCGGGCTGGTGGCAATCCTCAGAGCGTCGAGGAAGAACTGGTGCAGCCGCCGGGCACGCTGCCGGGTCAGCGCCTGTTCAATGGTTTCCCCGGGGCGGATTTCCGTCGTCGGGTCAAGTTCCGGCGCAATGCCGAGGTCGGTGAATCCGGCGGTGGGTCGCTGTCCCACCGGGATGTTCGGGTCGATGGCCCATTCGGGGATTGGCGGGCCCGCCTCCGGTGCCGGTGCGGCCGGTGTGCCGGCCTTGGTCTTGGGGCTGTTGAGGATGTCCGCGGCCGTGGCCAACAGTTCGTGGCCCTCGGCCGTGGTGATGACCTTGTACTCGTAGCCCTTGCGCGTGTGGCCTAGATAATAGGCGCCGACGAAGAGGTCTTCCACGGCCTCGCGGGCGGTGGCTGCAGCCTCGTCGTTGAGGCGTTTGGCCTGGTCCTTGAGCAACTTCGCGGTGCCCTGCGCGTTGCGGGTGCGAGCGGCATCGGCCAGCTCCGCCTCCAGCTCACGGGCGGTGGACGTCCCCTCGTCGCCCTCGGCCAGGTTCGGGGCCAGGGCCTCGAACTTCTTGGCCAAGGTCGCCACGGCCTTGGGATCCGCCGCGGCATCCGTGAGCACCCGGCCCAGCAGCGGGAACTTCGGCGGGACTTTCCGGCCGTTGAACCCGATGTGCGGCAGCAGGTTCCCGGCGCTTTGTACGCGATGCTGCGCCTGGAAGTGCGTGAGGTTCAGCTGGGCCGCCAGGAAATCGGTGTCGTCGCGATACAGCGGCTTGCAACCGGGCCTGGCCGGCGCATCCTCCGGCAGTCCGGCTCCGGCGGCGAAGGCCGCGGGATCCCGAAGCGCCTCGTTGAGGGCAGCAAGCGGATCCTCCGTGATGGTGTGCAACCCGGCATCCCCGGCCTGCGAGACCGCAAGAAGCTGGCCGTAGCCCGCCTGGCGGTAGATCTCCTCGGACAGCCTGAGAAAGGCGGCCGCCCGGACCGGGGACGACCCGACCGCGGAGGCCGCCCGGTCCAGGGCCTCGCGCACCACCGGAACAAGCACCGCAAGCACGCGCAAGGCATCGACCCCAGGTCCGGGATCCGGTGCCGGGCCATGCGGGGTGTCCAGGGGGAGGGGCAACGCCGTGGAGATGGCGTCCAGCACCTTCCCGACAAGCGGTGGCGTGATGGTCATGGATCAAGCATGCGCCGGGAAGGCCGGCCGCGGGGCGGGGACGGCAAAATTGTGGATAACCCGTATCGGCGATGCCTGGATCACCGAAACCGGCGGGATTCCGCGCCGGGCGCGAAGGCGCGCTAGACTTGTGGCAATACGACGTCGACCCGGCAATCACCGGCGAGTCCTTGGAAGAACGGTGAACACCCGGCGTGCCGGGAAAGCACCCGGTAGAACCAAGCGGGTAAGCCCGTCACAGCAGTCAACGAGCGGCCAGGAACGGTCCGGGTAAATTCCGGGGCGAACCGGGCAAGCGGGGTGGTACCGCGAGGTGGAGTGACCAATTGCTTCGACTCGTCCCTGTGTTGGAGAACGCCTAAGCGTGTAAAAACGCCTTCGATCCCAGGACTGCCGCAGATGACCAGCTACCCCAAGGCCTCGACCGACCCGCATGGCGTGACGCCATCCTCTCCCCGCTTCCCGGAGATCGAGGAACGGGTCCTGTCCTACTGGAAGAACGATTCGACCTTCCAGGCCTCCATTGACGCCCGCGACGCGGGTGTCGACGGTGCCAACGAGTTCGTCTTCTACGACGGACCTCCCTTCGCCAACGGACTGCCGCACTACGGCCACCTGCTCACCGGGTACGTCAAGGACCTGGTCGCCCGCTACCAGACCCAGCGCGGCTCCCGCGTGGAGCGCCGCTTCGGCTGGGACACCCACGGACTGCCGGCCGAGCTCGAGGCCATGAAGCAGCTGGGCATGAGCGACAAGGCGCAGATCGAGGCCATGGGCATCGACAAGTTCAACGACGCCTGCCGCTCCTCCGTGATGAAGTACGCCGACGAGTGGCAGGACTACGTCACCCGCCAGGCGCGCTGGGTCGACTTCGAGAACGACTACAAGACGCTGAACGTCGAGTACATGGAATCGGTCATCTGGGCCTTCAAGCAACTGCACGAGAAGGGCCTGACCTACAAGGGCTTCCGCGTGCTGCCGTATTGCTGGCAGGACGAGACACCGCTGTCCAACCACGAGCTGCGCATGGACGACGACGTCTACAAGGACCGCCAGGACCAGACCGTCACCGTCTCCTTCCCGCTGCTTGCCGGGGAATCCGCGGTCTCGAAGGAGCTTGCCGGCGTGCAGGCCCTGGCCTGGACCACCACCCCCTGGACGCTGCCGACCAACATGGCCCTGGCCGTGGGGCCCGAGGTCGTCTACGCCGTGCTGCCCGCCGGCGAAAACGGCGTGAAGGCCTCGGATGCCACCGGCAGCTTCATGCTCGCCGAGGACCTGGTCGGCGCCTACGCCAAGGACCTGGGCTACGCCGATGCGGCAGCCGCCACCGCCGCCATCATCGCGCGCCACACCGGTGCCGACCTTGCGGGCATCAGGTACGCACCGCTCTGGGACACCTTCACCGATGTGGAGACCTGGAACACGGGCAAGGCCTGGCAGATCCTGGTTGCCGACTACGTCACCACCACCGACGGCACCGGCATCGTCCACCAGGCCCCGGCCTACGGCGAGGAGGACCAGAAGATCTGCGAGTCCGCCGGCATCCCGGTGATCCTCTCCATCGACGAGGGCGCGAAGTTCCTGCCGGTGTTCGCCGGCGGCGAGCTGGCGGAAATCGTCGGCGTGCAGGTCTTTGAGGCCAACAAGGCCATCACCAATGTGCTCAAGGGCGAAGCCCGGCTGATCAAGCAGGCCTCCTACGTGCACTCCTACCCGCACTGCTGGCGCTGCCGCACCCCGCTGATCTACCGCGCCATCTCCTCCTGGTACGTCGAGGTCACCAAGGTCAAGGACCGCATGCTGGAGTTGAACCAGCAGATCAACTGGATCCCGGAGAACGTGAAGGAAGGCCAGTTCGGCAAGTGGCTGGCCAACGCGCGGGACTGGTCGATCAGCCGCAACCGCTACTGGGGATCCCCGATCCCGGTCTGGGAATGCGACGGCGCGAACTGCACCCACCGCGAGGTCCACGGCTCGCTGGAAGAGATCAAGGCTGCCTTCGGGCGCCTGCCGCTGAACAACGAGGGGCAGCCGGACCTGCACCGCCCCTTCATCGACGACCTGGTCCGCACCCACGAGGGCTGCGTCGATGCCGGCACGCTGCGCCGGGTCGAGGACGTGCTGGATGTGTGGTTCGACTCCGGGTCGATGCCCTACGCCCAGGCGCACTACCCGTTCGAGAACAAGGAGTGGTTCGACACCCACCACCCGGCGGACTTCATCGTCGAGTACATCGGCCAGACCCGCGGCTGGTTCTACACGATGCACGTGCTCTCCACCGCGCTCTTCGACCGCCCGGCGTACAAGAACGTGATCAGCCACGGCATCGTGCTGGGCTCCGACGGGCAGAAGATGTCCAAGTCGCTGAAGAACTACCCGGACGTCAACGAGGTCCTTGACCGCGACGGCTCCGACGCCATGCGCTGGTTCCTGATGGCCTCCCCGATCCTGCGCGGCGGCAACCTGGTCGTCACCGAACAGGGCATCCGCGAGGGCGTGCGCCAGGTGCTGCTGCCGATGTGGAACGTCTGGCACTTCTTCTCCCTGTACACCAACGCGGCCAATGGCGGCGCAGGCTACGAGGCGAAGATCGCCCACAGCTCCAGCGATCCGCTCGATGCGTACATGCTCGCGGCCACCGGGGACCTGGTCCGCGAGGTCACCAAGTCGCTGGATGCCTACGACATCTCCGAGGCCGCCGAAACGATCCGCCGGTACATGGACACGCTGACCAATTGGTACGTGCGCCGGTCCCGCCAGCGCTTCTTCGACGAGGACACCCGGGCCTTCGACACGCTGTACACCGCCCTGGAGACCCTGACCCGCGTCGCGGCCCCGCTGCTGCCACTGGCGAGCGAGGAAATCTGGCGCGGACTGACCGGTGGCCGCTCGGTGCACCTGGCCGAGTGGCCCGACGCGGAGCTCTTCGTCCGCAACGATTCCCTGGTCGCCGCGATGGAGATAACCCGCAAGATCGCCTCGGTCGGCTCCTCGCTGCGCAAGGCCGCGAACCTGCGCGTACGCCTGCCGCTGGCCGGCATGAGCGTCGCGGTGCCCAACGCCGCGGCCCTGGAGGGCACCTTCGCCACGATCATCGCCGACGAGCTGAACCTGCGCTCGATCACGCTCATCGACGCGGCGGATGCCAACGCCGCGGAATACGGCATCAGCCAGCGCCTGGTCGTCAACGCGCGTGCCGCAGGCCCGCGCCTGGGCAAGAACGTGCAGGTGGCCATCAAGGGGGCCAAGTCCGGTGACTGGTCGGTGGACGATGCCGGCGTGGTCACCGCCGGGGGACTGGGGCTCCAGGAGCACGAATACACGCTCGAAACCGTCGTGGAAGCCTCCGGGGGCGAGGACACCATCGCCGCGGCGGTGCTGCCCGGCGGCGGTTTCCTGGTCCTTGATACGTTTGTCACCGAGGAGCTGGCGGCCGAGGGCACGGCACGGGACATGATCCGTGCCATCCAGTCGGCCCGCAAGGACGCCGACCTGCTGGTCGGGGACCGCATCCGCACCGAGATCACCGCCGACGCCGCCACCGTGGCGGCGCTGCACGCCAACGCCGAGCTCATCAAGGGCGAAACGCTCAGCCTCGGGCTCGTCCTGGTCGCCGGGCCCGACGGGGATGCCCCCGTCGTGAGCGTCGAAACCGTGGCCGAGGCCGAAGCCGCCGACAACGAAATGGGACCCAACACATGAGCAACACCTTTGACAGGTTCTCGGTAGAGAGCGTCTACGCCGAGCTGTTGGCGCGCGCACCGGAAAACAAGATCGAGCCGCGCATGGCGCCCATGCGCCGGGCCATGGAGATCCTCGGGGAGCCGAACAAGGCCTACCCGATCATCCACGTCACCGGCACCAACGGGAAGACCTCCACGGCGCGCATGATCGAATCCTTGCTGCGCGCCCACGACCTGCGCACCGGACGCTACTCCTCCCCGCACCTGAATTCGGTCACCGAACGCATCGCGATCGACGGGGAGTCGGTCGACGATACGACGTTCGTGCGGATCTGGGACGAGATCCGCCCCTACCTGCAGATCGTCGACGACGAGCTCGCCGCGGCGGGCGAAAACCGGCTGACCTTCTTCGAATCCGTGACCATCCTGGGCTTCGCGATCTTCGCCGACACCCCGGTGGACGTGGCGATCATCGAGGTGGGCCTGGGCGGGATCACCGACGCCACCAACGTGGGCGACGGGCAGGTCTCGGTGTTCACCCCGATCTCCCTTGACCACACCGACCTGCTGGGCGACACCGTCGAGCTGATCGCGCAGGAGAAGGCGGGCATCCTCAAGCCTGGCGGATTCCTCATCTCCTCGGCGCAGCCGGCCGATGCGGCCCAGGTGCTGCTGGAGCGCGCCCGCGAGCTCGAAACGCCCTACCGGTTCGAGGGCGTCGAGTTCGGCGTCGAAAACCGCATCGTCGCCGTCGGCGGCCAGCAACTGGACCTGCAGGGCCTGGCCGGACGCTACCCCGGCATCCTGCTGCCGCTGCACGGAGAACACCAGGCACAGAACGCGGCGGTGGCCCTGGCAGCCGTCGAGGCGTTCATCGGCGGCGGGGAAACCGCGCTGAACCACGACCTGGTCATGGAGGGCTTCGGCGCCGCCACCAGCCCCGGGCGCCTGGAGGTCATCCGCAAGGCCCCGACCGTGCTGTTGGACGCGGGGCACAACCCCGACGGCATCCGCGCCTCCGCGGCCGCGGTGAAGGAGTCCTTCGGCTTCACCAAGCTGGTGCTGGTCATCGGGATCCTGGCCGAAAAGGACGCACCGGCCATGCTCGCGCAGCTGCGCGAGTCCTACCTGGACCTCACCGAGGACATCTGCATCACGCAGTCCAATTCGCCGCGCGCCATCCCCGCCGGGGAACTGGCCACCATGGCGCTGGAGGCGGGGTTCAACGAGGAGGACCTGTTCGTCACCGAGCGCCTGGACGACGCCCTGGAGTGGGCGGTGGGACGCTCCGAGGCCGGCGAGGACTTCGGCGGCGGCGTGCTGGTCACCGGGTCCATCACCCTGGTGGGCGAGGCCCGGATGCTGCTGGGAGGGTCCTAGACAGATGGCGAAAATGACCAAGGCGCAACGCGAATGGCGCCCGGGAGTGCCAAAGAAGCCCCGCTCGACCCGTGTGATGTTCGCCTCCACGGTGCTGGTGCTCGAGGCGTTCCTGGCGATCTTCGTCGCGCTGGCCCTCTTCGGGCTCAAGGGCGAGGAACTGTCCGGCGCCCTGGTGATCGGCGCCGGTGTCGTGGTGGCACTGATCTGCATCTTCACCTGCGCGCTGCTGAAGAAACCGCTGGGATACGCCATCGGCTGGGCGCTGCAGCTGCTGTTCATCTTCACCGGGTTCCTGCTGACCTCGATGTTCTTCATCGGTGCGGCGTTCGCCGCCACCTGGTGGTACGCGGTCACCAAGGGCCACACCATGGACCTGGAGACCGCCCGCCGCGCCCGCGAGCAGGCCGCCTGGGATGCCGCGCACCCGCAGGAGGGGACCGGGAATCCTCCCGCCCAACCGTAGAATCAACACCGACGCACGAGATTTTCACCAACAACGACAAGGAGCCGCCCCCATGGCCATTGAACGCACCCTGATCCTCATCAAGCCCGACGGTGTCAAGCGCCAGCTGACCGGCCAGATCCTCTCCCGCATCGAAGCCAAGGGCTACGTGATCGCCGAGCTCAAGCAGGTCTCCGCGACCCGCGAACTGCTCGAGGCACACTACGAGGAGCACGTGGGCAAGCCGTTCTACGAGCCGCTGGTCGAATTCATGCTCTCGGGCCCGCTCGTGGCGATCATCGCCGAGGGCCAGAACGTGATCACCGGCTTCCGCTCGCTGGCCGGCACCACCGATCCGACCACCGCCGCCCCGGGCACCGTCCGTGGCGACCTGGGCCGCGACTGGGGCCTGAAGGTCCAGCAAAACCTGGTCCACGGCTCGGACTCGGTCGAATCGGCAGCCCGCGAAATCGGCATCTGGTTCTCCTGATCCAGGGGGGTACCCACCCCGCAGAGAGGGCCCGGCACTTCCATAAGTGGAAATGCCGGGCCCTCTTTCTCGTTCGCGGAGGCCGGGTTCAGCTCGAGGTTGCCCGCCGGGCCCGGATCCTGCCCGCCAGCACATCCGCGCCGAGCGCCAGCGCGGCGCCAATCGCGTAGGCCGCCAGGTCCAGGGGTGCGAAGCCCGTGCCCAGCACCAGCCGGAAGGGCCCGAACGCCCGGGCCAGGTCGGCCGGAATCGAGGTGAGCTGCAGCAGCTCGATGAGCACGCACAGCACCAGGGCGATGGCGGCATTCGACACCGCCGTGGCGCGCGGGCGCAACGCCGTGAGCAGCACGTAGATGAGCACCGCGTAGAGCACGCCGCCGGCCAGGTCCGCCGGCAATCCGGCACCCAGGAAGCGCGAGGCCAGGCCCGCCGCGACGACGGGCAGCACCAGGGCGACGGCCGCCAGCCGCCGGGTCCTGGCCGGCCGCCGGTCGGCGACGGGAAGCTCAGGCACCAACGAAGGCGCCCGGGAAGCGCAGGATGACCGTGGCCGCGGTGATGACCAGCAGCACGATGACTGCAACCCAGGTCCATTCGCCCGCCGCGCGGCGCAGTGCCGCCGGGGCGGGGATCACTCCGTGGGCGATGTTGCGCGCCGTGGTGTACATGAACATCGGGATCATCATCGCCCAGACGATCATGCAGTACGGGCACAGGGCGTTGATCTCATACAGCGCCTGGGACCAGAGCCACACGATGAACACCATCGCCAGGGTGACGCCGACCTGGACGCCGACCCAGTACCAGCGGGCCAGGCGGGCCCCTGCCAGCAACGCCATGCCGATGGTGATCACGATGCCGAAGCCCACGATGCCCAAAAACGGGTTGGGGAAGCCCAACAGGGCCGCCTGGGTCGATTTCATGACGGTTCCGCAGGAGACCCACGGGTTGAAGTCGCAGCTGGTCACGTAGTCGGGGTCCTTGTACAGGGCAATGCGCTCGAGCACCAGGATCCCCGAGGCGATCCAGGCCACCGCGCCGGTGAGCACCAGGAACAGGCCAAAGGGCCGTGCGCGGGCCATGCGCGGCACCGCGTCCTGCGCGCTTGGCGGCGCTGCTGCTTCGGACATGCTCATTGGTGCTCCCTCGTGGCGGTTCGGTTTCCCCCCGGCGTGCGGCCACCCGGGAATCTGGCGTGGATGCCAAGCGGGGGCGGGAATTGCAGGTGGCCGTAAGTGAAGTCTAGTGGCCGGGTGCGGTGCCGTTCATGCCCCGCGCCGCAGGTTGGCACAAGGGGCGGGGCAATGAGCTGCACGCGTGCGTGTCGCCCGGTTTCCCGGCGCGGCGTCCTTCGGCGTGTCGATGTGAGACAATTGCATTGGTTGTTCGTGGATCCACAGTCTGCTTTCAACCCAACGACAGGCTTTCAAGCCCGATTGCGATGCATCTGCTGCGTAGAGACCGCCTATACGAAGGTCTGAGCGAATACCGCGATATGGTCGCCGCAACGTAAAGCGGCTTGCTTGGAAAAGCGCCGTTGGTCTTGCACGGATGCCGCGCCCCGCAATGGTTGGCGCACCCGGTCAAGGCATAAACAAGGACTTCCGCTGGGACACGCGGCCACAAGGCCCGGTCCGGCGAACCAACCAGGGGAGACGCGCTATCTGTGGGAGCAGTCGACCCGCCGAGGAGCACTCTTTTAACATGGCACTGAATCGCGACGAATCAAAGGCAGCGATGGGCCAGGGCCCAAAGGCCCACACCCGCACGTCCCGCCCCCCGCGCGGCAACTTCAACGAGCCGGCACCGCCGCCCCCGCGCCGGGCAATGACCCTGGCCGAGCTCAACGACGCAGCAGCCGCCCCGACGCGGAAGGTGCGCGCCAACGTTTCCCCGCGCACCGCCACCGCCCGCCGCGCTCCGGCCACCCGGAACGCCCCGGCCAAGACCGCCACCGTTGAATCGGTCGTCGCCGCGGCAACCGGCAAGGCATCTGCCCAGGTCCAGGCACCCGCGGCCGAGGCAGTGAAGGCCCCGGCCAAGGCACCTGCACGCCGCGGCCCGCGCCGCGCCACCTCCGGGGTCACCTCCCCGGGCGCAACCGTCGTGGAGGCACCTGCAGTCATCGAGGCCCCGGCCGCTCTGGCCGCCGCCGAAGCCAAGATCGAAATCGTTGCCGAGAAGGCAGAGGCCCCGGCCGCAGAGGCCCCGGCCGCGGAAGCACCCGCCGCCAAGCGCCCGGCCCGTGGTCGCGGCCGCAGGGCCACCGCCCCGGCATCGACCACCGAGGCCCCCGCCGCCGATGAAACCCTTCAGGCCCCGGCCGCCGAGGCAGCCGTCGAGGCCACCGAGGAGCCGGCCGAAAGCACCGAACCGGCCAAGGCCACGCGCCGCCGCCCGGCCCGAGGCGGCCGCGGCACCCGCGCCGCCCAGGATCCGGCAGCCATGGAAGCAGCCGTCGCCGAGACCCCGGCCGCCGCGGAAGCCGAGAATGCCGAAGCCGCCGACGAGGCAGCCACCGAGCTTGAGCCGGCGACCATCTCCGACCCGTTCGCCATTCCGGAATCCGCGCTCTCGCTGATCTTCCAGGCACCGAGCCTCCCCGCAGCCAGCGCTGCGGCCGGCGAGGACGAGAACGAGGAGCCTGCCGGCAACGGCCGCCGCACCCGCACCGACGCAGCCCACGAGGATGCCGATGACGAAAACGGGGACGGCTCCGGAGCCGTGTCCCGTCGTCGCCGTCGCCGCCGCCGCGGCGAAGCCGACCTTGAGTTGGCCGGCGGATCCGAAAACGACCCGCCGAACACCATCACCCGGGTCCGTGCCCCGCGCGCCACCCTGGAACCGGTGGTCTCCAACAAGGTCACCGCCGTGCGCGGATCCACCCGCCTGGAAGCCAAGCGCCAGCGCCGCCGCGACTCCCGCGAATCCGGCCGCCGCCGCCAGGTCATCACCGAGGCCGAGTTCCTGGCCCGCCGCGAATCCGTCGACCGCCAGATGATCGTGCGCCAGCGCGAGGACCGCATCCAGATCGGCGTCCTCGAGGACGGCATCCTGGCCGAGCACTTCGTCTCCAAGACCCAGCAGGACTCCCTGATCGGCAACGTGTATGTCGGCAAGGTGCAGAACGTGCTGCCCTCCATGGAGGCAGCCTTCGTTGACATCGGACGCGGACGCAATGCCGTCCTCTACGCCGGCGAGGTCAACTGGGACGTCGCGGGCCTGGACGGCCAGCCGCGCCGCATCGAACACGCCCTGAAGTCGGGGGACACCGTCCTGGTGCAGGTCACCAAGGACCCGGTCGGCCACAAGGGCGCCCGCCTGACCTCCCAGATCTCCCTGCCGGGCCGCTACCTGGTCTACGTGCCGGGTGGCTCGATGACCGGCATCTCGCGCAAGCTTCCCGACGTGGAACGCAACCGCCTGAAGAAGATCCTCAAGGACCACCTGCCGGAAAACGCCGGAGTCATCGTGCGCACCGCCGCCGAGGGCGCCTCCGAGGAAGAGTTGATGAACGACATCAACCGCCTGCGCGCCCAGTGGGAAGGCATCGACGCCGCCGCGACGTCCACCAAGACCCTGGCCCCGGAGCTGCTCTACGGGGAACCGGACCTGACCATCAAGGTCGTCCGCGACGTCTTCAACGAGGACTTCACCAAGTTGATCGTCTCCGGCGAGGAAGCCTGGGACACCATCGAGGCCTACGTGACCTACGTGGCCCCGGACCTGGTGTCGCGCCTGGAGAAGTGGGAGTCCGAGGATGACATCTTCGGTGCCTTCCGCATCGACGAGCAGATCCACAAGGCACTTGACCGCAAGGTCTTCCTGCCCTCGGGTGGCTCGCTGGTCATCGACCGCACCGAGGCCATGACCGTGGTCGACGTGAACACCGGCAAGTTCACCGGTTCCGGCGGCAACCTCGAGGAAACCGTCACCAAGAACAACCTGGAGGCGGCCGAAGAGGTCGTGCGCCAGCTGCGCCTGCGCGACATCGGCGGCATCATCGTCATCGACTTCATCGACATGGTCCTTGAATCGAACCGCGACCTGGTGCTGCGCCGCCTGGTCGAGTGCCTGGGCCGCGACCGCACCAAGCACCAGGTCGCCGAGGTCACCTCCCTCGGCCTGGTGCAGATGACGCGCAAGCGCATGGGCACCGGATTGCTGGAAGTCTTTGGCGAGAACTGCGAGGCCTGCAACGGCCGCGGCGTGATCACCCACGACGTCCCCGTCGAGCACCGCCGTTCCTTCAACTCGGCCGGCGAGTCGCACGGCCCCAGCAGCCGCGCCGCGGAGAAGCCCTCGCGGGCAGAGCGCCGCCGCCGCAACCGCTCCACCGACGGCGAGACCGGCACCGAAGACGGTGCCGAGGCGTTCGACGAGGCCCCGGCAGCGGTGTCAGCGCCGAACGAGGCCAAGGCCACCGCCACGCGCAACGCCTTTGCCACGATCGCCGCGGCCGCACACGCCGCCCACGAACACGACGAGGCGGAAGCCGTCGATGGCGGCGCAACGCTGACCGTGGCGGGGGAGTCCGTCGTGGTTCCCGCGGCACGCCGCAACCGCCGTGCAGCCTCCTCCGAGGCCAGTGCGCCGTCGCTGACCCTGGAGAACCTGGAAGCCGCGCTGCCGGACAACTCCCCGGTGGCCGATGCGCCCGCCGAGGCCGAGGAAGGCGAGTCGGGGCAAACGCGTCCGGCCCGCTCCCGCACCCGCCGCAAGGCCCGCGCCAAGGCTCCCGAGGCGAGTGTCGCCACCACCGGTGAACAGCCGGTAGTGGCCGCTGCACCCGTGATCTCGGGTGTGGCCGGACAGGCCTCCGACGATGCGCCCGCCGAGGCGCCGTCGGCCACGGCAACCAAAAAGACTTCGGGTATCGAGCCGGTGGCGCGCGTCAAGCGCAGCCGCCGTGCAACGAGCCCGCAGGGTGGATCCGACGCCGCAGTTTCTGTGGCATCGGACACGCTGGCGGCATCGGGTACCTCCCATGTCGCTTCGCTCGCTGACCCATCCAAGGCCCCACAGCCGCCAATCGCCGCGAATGCGCCGATTATGCTGGGTGTCGGGGTGCCGGTCAACGAGTTGAAAGAGTAGGGGTCTTGACGACTCGCGGGGCAGTCTGTATTTGCCCCCGCAGCGCTTTTTAGCGTAGTCTAGATCCTCGGTGCGAACGCCAGCTATCGGATTCTTCCGCTCGGCGTGCCAGCACAGCGCAATCCCCGGTTTGATTTGGGGTAGTGATGCGCAGCAAGACAGATTGAACGTCGAGTAGAAGTGAGTACCCACGTGGTGTACGCAATTGTCCGCGCTGGCGGCCGCCAGGAAAAGGTTTCTGTTGGAGACCTCGTTACCCTTGACCGCCTGAAGGCCGCCCCAGGCGCCTCCATTGAATTGCCAGCCCTGTTGCTGGTTGATGGCGAGAAGGTAACTTCGGCAGCCGATGAGCTTGCCAAGGTTAAGGTGACCGCTGAGGTCATTGAGAACCTTCGCGGCCAGAAGATTGTCATCCAGAAGTTCAAGAACAAGACCGGTTACAAGAAGCGCCAGGGTTTCCGCGCTATGTTGACCAAGGTCAAGGTCACCTCGATCGCTTAATTGCGGTTGATTCCAAGAATTCTCATTACCTGAAGGTAGGCATTTTCAATGGCACATAAGAAGGGCGCGAGTTCCACTCGCAACGGTCGCGATTCCAACGCCCAGTACCTTGGCGTAAAGCGCTTCGGTGGTCAGGTCGTTTCGGCCGGCGAAATCATCGTTCGCCAGCGTGGCACCCACTTCCACCCGGGCGCCGGCGTGGGACGTGGCAAGGACGACACCCTGTTCGCACTGGAAGCCGGGGCTGTCGAATTCGGCACTCGCCGCGGCCGTAAAGTCGTGAACATCGTTACCGCTGGCTAACTAGCGCGTAACCGCATTCATTACACTGTAGAGGGTGGGCCGCACGGCTCACCCTCTATGTGTTTTTCCAGAACCCCCCAGTTTTTTGCCGCACCCCGCCTCCGGGCGGCAGCGGAAAACATCATCCTTTTTTGCTAGGAGCTTTCAACCGTGGCAGCCTTCATCGACCGAGTGGTCCTCCATGTCTCCGGTGGTACCGGTGGGCACGGCTGTGTCTCCATCAAACGCGAAAAATTCAAGCCCCTGGGCGGACCCGACGGCGGCAGCGGCGGTGACGGCGGAAACGTCGTCCTGCGTGTAGACGCCCAGACCACCACGCTGCTTTCCTACCACCACTCGCCGCACCGCCACGCCGGAAACGGCGAAGGCGGCAAGGGCGACCTGCGCCCGGGCAAGAACGGCGAGTCCCTGGTCCTGCCGGTGCCCGAGGGCACCGTGGTCAAGAACCGCAACGGCGATATCCTCGCCGACCTGATCGGCGACGGATCCGAATACATCGTGGCCTCGGGAGGCCTGGGTGGCCTCGGCAACGCCGGGCTTTCCAGCCAACGGCGCAAGGCCCCCGGGTTCGCGCTGCTG
This sequence comes from Paeniglutamicibacter sp., assembly GCF_046714615.1. Lineage (NCBI taxonomy): Bacteria > Bacillati > Actinomycetota > Actinomycetes > Micrococcales > Micrococcaceae > Paeniglutamicibacter > Paeniglutamicibacter sp. The sequence goes on along the minus strand of NZ_JBKKAP010000154.1, from coordinate 10,533 downwards.
GGCACCCCCGGCACCGCAGCCGAGGTCATCCTCGAGCTCAAGTCGGTCGCCGACGTCGCCCTGGTGGGCTACCCCTCGGCCGGCAAGTCCTCGCTGATCGCCGCGCTGTCCGCAGCCCGGCCCAAGATCGCCGACTACCCCTTCACCACCCTGGTCCCGAACCTCGGCGTGGTCCAGGCCGGCGAAGTGCGTTACACCGTCGCCGACGTTCCCGGTTTGATTCCCGGCGCCTCTCAGGGCCGCGGCCTGGGCCTTGAATTCCTGCGCCACGTCGAACGCTGCGCCGCCCTGGTGCACGTGCTTGACTGCGGTGCCCTGGAAACCGACCGCGACCCGGTCGCCGACCTGGAAACCATCCAGGCCGAGCTGGACGCCTACGAGGTCGACTCCTCGTTTGCCGGCGCCGATGGCCAGATCATCCCGCTGAACGAGCGCCCGCGACTGATCGCCCTGAACAAGGTCGACATGCCCGACGGCCGCGACATGGCAGAATTCGTGCGCCCGGAACTGGAGAAGCGCGGCTACCGCGTCTTCGAGGTCTCGGCCATGAGCCGCGAGGGGTTGCGAGAGCTCTCCTTCGCCATGTCCGAACTCGTCACCGAGGCACGCGCCAAGATCGAGGCAGCCCCGCTGCCCGTTCCCGTCGAGGTGCTGCGCCCGCGCGCCACCAAGGCCAGCAAGGCAGGGTTCATCATCCGCAAGGAAGAGCGCAACCTCGAGCCGCTCTTCCGCGTCATCGGCGAAAAGCCGGAGCGCTGGATCATGCAGACCGACTTCCGCAACGACGAGGCAGTGGGCTACCTCGCCGACCGCCTGGCCAAGCTCGGTGTCGAAAACCAGCTGTACAAGCTCGGTGCCCGTCCCGGCGATGCCGTGGTCATCGGATCCGAGGTCGACGCCGTGGTCTTCGACTGGGAGCCGACGATGGCCGCCGGCGCCGAGCTGCTCGGTTCGCGCCGTGGACAGGACGAGCGCCTGGCGGAATTTGGCTCACGCCCCTCCCGCGACCAGAAAAAGGCGGAGCACGAGGCGCGCAAGGATGCCAAGGCCGCTGCCCGCGAAGACCTGGAAGCCGAGCGCAAGGCCGGAATCTGGACGGAGTCGGTCAACTACAAGCACCAGCTACCCAAGTCCGGGGAGTAACACAGCACCGTGCGCGCCACCAACCAGCCCTCGGGCATCACCCAACGTGCGGACTTGCCGCGTGCCTCACGCATCGTGGTCAAGGTCGGTTCCTCGTCCCTGACCACGCTGGCAGGGGGCATCTCCGAGGAGGCGCTCAGCTCGCTGGTTGACCGCCTCGCGGCGGTCAAGACCGCGGGGACCGAGCTGATCCTGGTGTCCTCCGGGGCGATCGCCGCCGGACTGGCGCCCCTGGACCTGGGGCGCCGTCCGCGCGACCTGGCCACCCAGCAGGCCGCGGCCTCGGTGGGCCAGGGGCTGCTCATGGCCAAGTACACCCAGGCGTTTTCCGCCCACGGGGTCACCGTGGGCCAGGTCCTGCTCACCGCGGACGACCTGATCCGCCGCCAGCAATACGCCAACGCGTTCCGCGCGCTGAACCGGCTGCTGGCCCTGGGCGTGGTGCCGATCGTGAACGAAAACGACACCGTCGCCACCCACGAGATCCGCTTCGGCGACAACGACCGGCTCGCCGCCCTGGTGGCGCACCTGGTCAAGGCCGACGCGCTGCTGCTGCTCTCCGACGTCGACGCGGTCTACGACGCGCCCCCGAACGCCGGTGGCGTGCGCGTGCCCCGGGTCGATCGCACCGAGGACCTGGCGAGCTTGCGCATCGGGTCCACCGGGGGAGCCGGGCTGGGCACCGGAGGCATGGCCACCAAGGTCGAGGCGGCCACGATGAGCGCCGAATCGGGCATCCCCGCGCTGGTGACCTCCACCGCGAACGCGGCGGCGGCGCTGGCCGGAGCGGACGTGGGAACCTGGTTCTCCGCCCGCGGCGGACGGCGCTCCACCCGGATGCTTTGGCTGGCCCACCTGGCCACCACCCAGGGGCGGCTGCTGCTGGATCCCGGCGCCGTGCGTGCAGTGGCCTCGGGCGTCGCCTCGCTGCTGCCTGCCGGGATCACCGGGGTCAACGGTTCCTTCGAGGCAGGTGACGCGGTCGAAATCACCGACGCCGCCGGGCAGGTCATCGCCCGCGGGCTGGTGAACTTCTCTTCCGCCGAATTGCCGCAGATGCTTGGCCGCTCCACCCGCGAGCTCGGCGAAGACCTGGGCAGCCAGTTCGAGCGCGCCGTGGTGCACGTCGACGACCTGGTCCTGGTCTAGGCCGCGCACCGCCGCCGCCCGCAGGCTGCGCGATGCCGAGCCCGCCTCCGTGCTTAACATGGGGGCGGGCTTCGGCGCATCCACCGTAGAATGGGGGATCATGAGCCAGAACATTGACGCATCGCTGAATCTTACCGACGTAGCAGGGGCCGCCGACGGCATCGAGGCCGCCACGGTGGCGGTGGGCAAGCTCGCCGAACGGGCCCGGACCGCCTCGCGCGTGTTGGCCCGTGCCGACCGCAATTGGAAGGACCGGGCGCTGCTGGCCATTGCCGCGTCGCTGGATGCCAACCGCGCCGCCGTCATCAAGGCCAACGCCAAGGACATCGCCGCCGGGCGGGCCAACGGCACCACGGATGCGCTGCTGGATCGGCTCAAGCTCGACGACAAGCGCGTGGACGCGCTGATCGCCGCGCTCGAGGAACTTGCGGGGCTGCCGGACCCGGTGGGCACCGTGCTGCGCGGCCAGACCCTGCCCAACGGGCTGCGGCTGCGCCAGGTCCACGTCCCCATGGGCGTCATCGGCGCGATCTACGAGGCGCGCCCCAACGTCACCGTCGACATTGCAGGACTGGCCCTCAAGAGCGGCAACGCGGTGCTGCTGCGCGGGGGCAGCGCAGCGGCGCACTCCAACGTGGCGCTGCTGGCACTGATCCGCGACGCCCTGGAATCCGTGGGGCTGCCGGCCGACGCCGTGGCCTCGGTGGATGCCTGGGGCCGCGACGGAGCCGATGCCATGATGGGCGCCCGCGGCCAGATCGACGTGCTGATCCCGCGCGGCGGCCGCGAGCTGATCCAGCGTGTGGTCACCACCGCCAGCGTCCCGGTCATCGAGACCGGCGAGGGCAATGTGCACATCTACCTCGACGAATCGGCCGATGCCGCAATGGCCGTGCCGATCCTGCTCAACGCCAAGACCCAGCGCCCCTCGGTCTGCAACACCGTCGAGACGCTGCTGCTCAACGCGCACGCCAAGGCTGCCCCCGAGGTGCTCGCGGCCCTGCACAAGGCCGGGGTGCGCCTGCACGTCGACGCCCGGGCCAAGGTGCTTGCAGGTTCGATCCCCACGATCGACGCGCAGGAATCCGACTGGGACACCGAGTACATGGACCTCGACCTGGCCGTTGCCGTGGTCGATGACCTGGGCGGGGCCATCAAGCACATCCGCCGGCACAGCACCGGGCACACCGAGGCGATCCTGACCAACGACCTCTCCCACGCCGAGCGCTTCATTGCCGAGGTGGATTCGGCCGCGGTGATCGTCAACGCCTCGACCCGCTTCACCGACGGCGGGCAGCTGGGCCTGGGCGCCGAGGTCGGCATTTCCACGCAGAAGATGCATGCGCGGGGTCCGATGGGCCTGCGCGAGCTCACCACCACCAAGTGGATTGTGCAAGGCGATGGGCATGTTCGTTCGTAGCAGCGTGCCAAGGTGGGTACGATAGAGGCTAACGAGTCTTAAAAGATACAACACAGTGCCGAGCACGCATGTGCGCGTGCGGCACGCAACAACCTGGAGAAACATGTTTACCCAGTCCCTGAACGCGGCCATTGCTGCTTCCGAAAGCACCGGCGGCGGCATGTCCACCGGCGCGCATGCGTTGCTTATCGGCGGCGGCCTCTTCTTCGCCTTCATGGTGTTGCTGATGATCACCATGTCGTACTCCAACGTCAGCAACCGCCACGAGGTCAAGGCCGAGCCCGAGGACACGCACCGCACGCACGCCAACAAGCACGGCCATCACTAGCCGTCTGACGGCCGAACGAACGGACCGCCCATTTCGCCTGGGCGTCATGGGCGGCACGTTCGATCCGATCCACCACGGCCACCTGGTGGCCGCCAGCGAGGTTGCAGCGGTCTTCGACCTTGACGAGGTCGTGTTCGTGCCCACCGGGGAACCCTGGCAGAAGCTGGACCGCGATGTGGCTCCGGCCGAACATCGCTACCTGATGACGGTGATCGCCACGGCGGCGAACCCGCGCTTCACCGTGAGCCGGGTGGACATCGACCGTCCCGGCCCCACGTACACGATTGACACGCTGCGTGACCTGCGCACCCAGCGTCCGGGCGCGGAGTTGTTCTTCATCACCGGCGCGGACGCCATGGCCCAGATCCTGGGCTGGAAGGACGCCGAGGAACTCTGGCAACTGGCGCACTTCGTGGGGGTCACCAGACCCGGACACGAGCTGCCGGTGCTGGAGCGCAACGACGTCTCGTTGATGGAGGTCCCGGCCATGTCGATCTCCTCGACGGATTGCCGGGAACGGGTGCGGACCGGACATCCGGTGTGGTACCTGGTGCCGGACGGCGTGGTGCAATACATCGCCAAGTACAAGCTGTACAACGACAAGAACAACGCAGTAAGCAACGGCCAGGAATAGAGACGGCCGGGAATGGACAAGATGAGCGACGAGACCGGGCCCGCGCTCAGCAGGCGTGCCCTGCGGGAGCAGCGACGTGCCGAGGCCGAAGCGAAGCTTGCCCAGGTGGCCGAGCCCGCGGGCCGGCCGCCCGCGACCCCCGCCGGCAAGCCGGCGGCCAAGCCCTCCGTGTCCGCTCCGGCCGCCCCGGTGGCAAAGACTCCGGCGCCTGCGCCCAGGACTCCCGCGCCGGCAGCCAAGAGCCCGGCACCGGCAGTGAAGACGCCCGCGCCCAAGGCTCCCACGCCTGTGGCGAAGAGCCCGGCGCCGGCTACCAAGCCTGTCGCCAAGCCGGCCGTCGCAGCGCCCGTAGCCAAGTCCGTGCCGCAAACCGAAGAACCAACGCGCAGCCGCCGCGCCGCCGCCGGGGAAGTTGATGCGGTTTCCCAACGCACCGAACGTACCTCGCTGCAGCGCGCCCGCGACCGCGAGGCCCTGCGCACCCGCCGCCGGCTGGAACAGGAAGTCTCCGAACTTTCCCCCAAGGATCCGTCTCCGGCCGACGACCCCGCGCCGCTGACGCGCAAGCAGATGCGCCTTCAGGCACTCGGCATCGCCAAGGACGCGGGCTCGGCCTCCGAGCCGAGTGCCCCCCCGGCCACTGCCCGCCCCCAGACCGCTGCCCCCAAGCCGGCCGCTGCCGCCACGCCCGCCGCATCCAAGCCTGCAGCCGCGTCCAAGCCCGCCGAAGCCAAGCCCGCCGCGGCCGCGAAGGCTCCGGCCAAAGCCCCCGCCAAGCCTGCCGGGGGCAAGCCGCGGGTCGATCCCGCAGTACCGGCTCCCACCCCTGTTACACCGCAGATGAGCGTCGAAGAGGCCCTGGCGCTCCGTCGGCGTTCCGGCGGAGCCGCCCCGAGCGAGCCCTTGCTGATCCAGCCCGAAGAGGACCTGGCCAATGTGGACCTCGAGGTCCTGGCGCAACAGCGCGAACTCGCCGCCCGCGCGGCCATCATTTCCCGCCGCGCCGCCGAACGCCAGCGCATGCAGGAAGAAAACAGCCAGCGTGCCGGCGCCCGCCGCTCGGATCCCTTCACCGGGGCGATGAACCACCTGCGCGAAGAGGACATCGAGAAGAAGCTGGTCAACACCGGCATCTCCGGTCCGCTGACGCGCGGCTACAACATTGCCATGACCGACCAAGGCACCATCGTCGAGAATCGGCAAACCCTCACGGCCCCGGCCGCAAAGACTCCGGCTTCAGCGCCCCACGCGCCGAAGCCGACGACCCCGGCAGCGAAAGCCCCGGCGGTCACACCTGCGCAAAAGCCAAAGGCTGCTACTCCGGCCCAGGCACCGGCTCGCGACTCCACGTCGCCCGCCGCTACACAAGCTGCCGCAGCAGCACCGGCACGGACGGCAGCGGCAAAGCCCGCGGCCGCCGCACCCGCCGGCCCCAAGGCCCCCGTGGCCCAGGGCTCCGGCAAGGCAGTGGAAGCACCCGATACCATGGATGCCCCCGCCGAAAATGTTGGGCCTTCGGTGGCTCGCCCACCCGTGCGTGCCGTTCGCGCGCAGGGGCTTGAGCCACTTGATGTGCAAACCGCCGGAATGCGCCGTGCCAACAACATGTACTTGATGGTCATCGCGGCTTTGTCCGTTGGAGGCGCGGCACTCGTTGCCGGTCTCATTATGTTCCTGAACTCAAACTAGCGCCCACCGCGTCGCACCCAATCACTCAAGGAGAACCCCATGAGCGCCCACGAACATTCCATCGACCTGGTGCAAACCGCTGCCCTGGCCGCAGCGGAGAAGCAGGCCGAGAACCTGATCGCATTGGACGTTTCCGAACGCCTCGGTGTCACCGATGCATTCCTGATCGCCTCGGCGGCGTCCGAGCGCCAGGTCAATTCCATTGTTGACGAGATCGAAGACAAGCTTGCCGAGAAGTTCGAGATCCGACCGGTTCGCCGCGAGGGTCGCGGCCAGGGCCGCTGGGTCCTGCTTGACTACTCGGATGTCGTCATCCACGTTCAGCACAACGAGGACCGCGTTTTCTACGCCCTGGAGCGCCTTTGGGGCGACTGCCCGGTCATTGAACTGCCGACCACCGGTGAGCCCGCCACCGACATGTCGCACGTCGAAACCCTTCCGGACGTCCTCTAGGTCCTTCGATTTGCGCCACACGTTTTGTGTGGCCTATGATGGTTGAGTTGCCCGAAAGGGCGGCTCTCATTTGGGGGTATGGCGCAGTTGGTAGCGCGTCTGCATGGCATGCAGAAGGTCAGGGGTTCGAATCCCCTTACCTCCACCAAAATGTATGAATGAAAAGGTCTCCGGCTCCGGCCGGGGGCCTTTTTGCTTGCCTTGGAAGGCTTGTGTGTCGGGCCCGGCCGAGCGCCCAGGCGGGGCAGCGGGTGGATGTTTCGATCACTGTGTGTGCCCGTTCAGGAAAGCTCCCTTCAGCTCCTGCCCGATGGTGCCAGACTCCGGGCGGAGGAGCGGCATCGGACAGGGGGAGCCCACACACGTGCTCGTCTTTGTGAAGCGGCCGACAAAGCATGGACCTTGTGAAGGATCATACAAGCCTGTAGGTTTGTCTCATGATTGTCATCACCATTGACCAGCGCAGGTCGCGTTCGGGGCCGGACAAGGTCGAGTCCTTGCTGCGCCGATTGGCCGGCGACTACAGCGCGGTGCGGGGATTTGAGAGAACAGCGGGCGATGAGCTGCAGGGCGTGCTCGATGACGGTGCCGTTGCCGTTGCCTTGGCCCTTGAAGTCGCGCACACGGGGGAGTGGAGCGTGGGAATCGGCGTGGGGTCGGTGCAGACCCCGATGCCGCGCGAAACCCGGGCAGGACGAGGCCAGGCCTTTGAATATGCGCGGGATGCGGTCGAGCGGGCAAAGAATTCCAGTGGCGCCGTGGCCATGTCCGGCCCGGGGCCGGAGGCGGAGCGGATCGAGGCCGAATTGCAGCTCCTCGCGCTGGTAAACGCGCGACGAACCAAAACGTCGGCCGAAGCTGGCACATTGGTGTCGAAGGGCCTGACCCAGCAGCAGGTCGCCGCCCGCCTGGAGATCTCGCAGCAGGCCGTTTCGGCACGCCTGGCCTCGGGCCTCTGGTACGAGACCGCTAGGCTCACCGACCTTGCGGGCCGTGCGCTGGGAGAGTATTCGATGACGATGGAAGGCGGGCAGCGTACATGAACTGGATTGCCTGGGCCTTGCTGCTCGTTGTTGTTCCGTTGGGTGTCCCGCGATACTTTGCGGACTCCGGGTTTCGCTGGCCGTTGAAGCAGTCGATCACCAGCTATCTGCTCGTGGCCGTGCTTGGCTTGGCGGGGATCGCCGCAACGATCGGCAACCACATTCCCGCGACGGCCTCCATCCCCCATGAGCTTGTGGTCGTGGCCAGTGTCGCCGCGGCAACCCTGGGTGGAGGGTCGGTCACCGAGACGGTCTTCCGACTTGCGGCATTCAAAAGGGCCGCCGGAGCCGATGCATCCGACGATGTGGAGCCGAGTCCGCTGCGCGGAGGCATGTGGATCGGACTGCTGGAACGTGCGGCCATAGCCTCAACGCTCTGGGCCTCATGGCCCGAGGGGCTGGCGGTGGTCCTGGCAGTTAAAGGGCTGGGCCGGTTCTCCGAGCTCAAGCAACACGCTGCCGCCGAGCAGTTCATCCTTGGAACCTTCGTCAGCGTCTTGTGGGCATGCGCAGCCGTAGGAGTTGGCAGGCTCATCGGTCTCTAAGCCACCGACGGAAAGACGAATACGGTAGCGCCCGGGAGGGTGAATATCTGGAAGCCGTGGAAGAATGCCTCCTATGATGCCATCGGCCAATCCCCTCACTGACACGCCACAGTTCCGGAGGATGTTCATATGGATGTACTTCCCGCTGGGTTTCGGGGCCGTGTTCATTGGCCTCCTGCCATGGATCGTCACCGGGATGCGGCTGCCATTGCAGAACCTCTGGGCAATCAATACCCTGCCGGAAAACATGCCGCGTGCCCTGCTGCCGTTCAGCCAGTATCAACTTCCACTGATCCTGGCCATGATCATTTTCGGCATGGGGCTGGCTGGCCTGGCCGTTCGTGCCGCGCCACCTGCCGTGTGGCGGCGGGCCGCCTTCCTTGCCGCGGCTGGTGCACTTGGGGCATGCGGCCTGGCTGCAATCCAGACCGGAGCAGTGGTCCTGAACGGTCTGCATGATGGCATGCAATCCATGAAGTATTTCTACAGCGTGATGGCTGCCATCGTCGTCGCGGTGATTGTCGGGTTACTGGCCCTGTTCCTGTTTGCCTTGTCCAGACCGCCGGCGGCGTCGATCGGGGCAACCCTCGCTGCACTGGCGATGGCGATCTGGGTCAGGGCCCTCGTTGTGCTGCTGGGAAGCCATGTGGAATCACCGATCCTGCAAGCACTTCTGGCTGTGGCCCATTGGTTGCCGGCGCTCCTGGTGGGGGCCGTCATGGCATGGTGCGGAATCGGCAAGGTCCGTCAAGCCATGGCCTGGGTGGCCAACCTGCTCCTGCTGTGGATTGTGCCGGCGGCACTTGGGGCACTCTCCTACGCGGCGGGTTCTCGCTACCTCGCCGGGGACCTGCGGGAGATGGCAAGGGTCGGAATGGGCGTCTTGCTCAACTCGCTCGGACCGGAGGGAGGGGCACATTGGACGCTGCTGGCTGCGTTGCTGGTTGCCGCTCTTGGGACGCTCGCCCTGCGTAGCAAGGCGTTGGGTAGTAGCGCCAATCCGGCGCGGAACTGACCCACTGCCACTGGAAATGTTGAGGGGCATTGACGTTGGAACCGTGGGGTCGATGCTTGGCAGTGTCGGCTTCGTCGGCGGCCATTCACCGCCAAGGATTCCCGGGCCTACGGACCTCGTCCTTTGCCTGATGCGCGATCGCGCGGCGCGGCGGCGTTCCGCCCGGAATCAAGATTGCCGCCCGTTGTTCATGATTTGCGCCAACGGCTTAGAATAGGAGGCATGAGTGACGTTTTGCCATCGTGCCCGCAGTGTTCAAGCCCATACACCTACGAGATGGGCGCCTTGCTGGTGTGCCCCGAGTGCGCCCACGAGTGGTCCGCTGAAGCGGACGCCGTTGAGGAGCCTCAGGAAGCGGTTATCAAGGATTCGGTCGGCAAGGTACTTTCCGATGGGGACACCGTGACCATCGTCAAGGACCTTAAGGTCAAGGGACAAGCCCTGTCCATCAAGGTCGGCACCAAGGTGCGCAATATCCGTCTGGTCAACGGCACCGACGGTCACGACATCGACTGCAAGGTCGATGGCTTTGGGCCCATGCAGCTCAAGTCTTCGGTCGTCAAGAAGGTGTAAGAAGCCACTTTTCCCTGTTAGCAAAGCGCCACCCTCCAACCATGAACTGGTCCCCGAAAGTTGGACCCTGTAAGTAAAAGTCTACGCAGCCAGTGCCTGAGCCCGGTATTCCATCGGGCTCAGGCACTCGAGCGTTAACGAGATGCGGTCATAGTTGTACCACTGGATGTAGTCGTCGAGCTCTGTGGTGAACGCCTCGACACTGGTGTGTTCGTCGTGGTGGAACATCTCTTCCTTCAGGTGCCCGAAGAAGTTTTCCATCACCGCGTTGTCCAGGCAGTTGCCCTTGCGCGACATGGATTGGGCCATGCCGGCGTCGGCGAGCATCTTCTGCCAGCTGGCGTGCTGGTACTGGAATCCCTGGTCCGAGTGCATCATCGGCGCCTCGCCCGCGGCCAGGGTGCCGATGGCCTCGCTGAGCGATTGGTTGGCGAAGGCCACGGTCGGGGACTGCGACACCGAGTAGGAAACGATCGAGCGGTCGAACAGGTCCAGCACCGGCGAGAGGTAGACCTTGCGCTCGGCGATCTTGAATTCGGTC
>NZ_JBKKAP010000153.1:0-7461 GCF_046714615.1 Paeniglutamicibacter sp. | reverse complement strand
ACCGCGTTCTAACGCGGTTGTCGCCGGAGCTCACGATCCAGGTAGGTCGGGCAGGTCATTTTCGGGGTGAGGCGGATGTCCCTTGGCAGGCCATATGGTTACTGCCGATGAGCGGCTTAACCGAAGAGGCCGCTTTGCAGAATGTTGATGACGGCGGGTCCGAGAATGACGATGAACAACACCGGAAAAATACACAACAGCAGTGGAAAGAGGACTTTTACGGGCAGCTTCATGGCTTTTTCTTCGGCCCGTTGCCGGCGCTTGACACGCATTTGTGAAGCCTGCACTTTTAGTACCCTAACGATGCCAATCCCATAGCGGTCGGCTTGAATCACTGCACGTACGAAGGATTTCAGGTCAGCTACGGAAGACCGCTCGGCCAGAGCCATGTAGGTCTCTGCTCTCGAGCGCCCTAGCTGCATTTCCTGCAACGCCCTACTCATTTCCTGGGCCATCGGGCCGGGGCTGTTTGACGCTACCCTTGCCATGGCAGATTCGAAGCCAAGCCCGGCCTCGACGGAAATTAGCAGTTGGTCAAGAACATTGGGTAGCTCTAGTTGAATGGCTTCCTGGCGCTTGATCCCAGCGTTGTATACCAACAGATCCGGTAGGAAAAAACCCAGTACTAGCAAGGCTATTGCCAAGATGAACAACTGCAGGACAGGGCTCATCAGGAATGCTAGGAAGCCTAATCCACCCAAAACCAAGGCTGATATGGGTTTCGAAACTATTATCCGATCTAGGGGCCATGATGAGGGGCGGCCGGCCATGGCCAGTAATCGATCCAGTTTTGCTGCGTAGGTTCCGGATACAAGATGGCGAGCTAAGGCGCTGAACTCGGATACCCTAGCCGCTTCTTCGCCAGGATGTAGCTGTGTCCTGCTTAGATTTTCCTTGATGAGTACCAGTTGGTTGCGGTCCACCGACACAAAGCTCCAAGTCAGGTATGCTAGCGGAAGTGCCAGCAAAGCAATAGCCGCCCAACCTATGAGTTCGATCCCCATGTTGTCCACCCTCCTAGAACTTGATTTGAATTGTGCGGCTCATCCAAAATGACCCAATGCCCAGCATGATCACTGCGACTATGGACATGAGTATGCCTATTGGATGCGTAAAGAGCATGCCGATGTACGTGGGATTGATGAACGCGAGCATCAGCCCCACGCCGACTGGCAATGCAACCAGAATGTAGCCGGAGATCTTTCCTTCAGCTGACAATGCCCTGACTTGGCCCTTGATCTGTGCCCGCTCGCGAATAGTTTCTCCAACTTGGTCCAGCACCTGAGCCAGATCGCCGCCAACCTCACGGTTGATGAGAATGGCTTCCGCAATCCAGGAGAAATCCTCGGAATCCATGCGTTGGGCAATTTCCATCATTGTTGACTCAGGGTCTCGTCCCACGCGGGCTTCGTTGACAATGCGACTTAGCTCCTCGGACATCGGTGCTTCGAATTCCTGCACCGCGGAGTCGAAGGCTCGCATGACGGAGTGTCCGGCGCGCAAGCTGCCCGAGAGCGTCATTATTAGGTCAGGTAGTTGCAGATCGAAGGCGCTACGGCGTTTGGATTGGCGCAAACTCAACACGGCCCACCCTATGACCGGTACCAACAGTGCGAGGAGAATAGCTCCCAAGGGGCCCATTGCCGCGAAGCCAAGCAACCCTGCCACGATCGAACCCGCGGACAATAGCACTAGGAATTCGGACGGTGCAATTTTCAGACCTGCACTTTCAAGGGCAGCTCGATTGAAGAGTCGTCCGCCTTGGTAACCAACGCCGCGTTCGACTGCCCCCACGGCAGCACCGCTGAAGCGCGTGAGCAGTGAGTGTCGGGTGTCGGCAACGTTTCCCTGGCGTCGGCGATCCAACCCTACGTCGGCGCTTGCCGGACGGAGAACCACCAACAGGAGCAACAAGATTGCACCCAACGCGGCTGCAATCCCTCCCATCGCGAGCAACATATTCATGATTACCGCCTCCCGACGCCGGCGACTGTGCCCCCGGTGGCAATGTTTCCAAAGATGCCCGGAGGAACCGAAATCCCCACGTTTTGGAAATGCTCGATAAACCGTGGGCGTACACCCGTGGGGATTGGCTTTCCTAGGAACCTGCCATGGGCATCAACGCCCGCACTGTAATCGAACAAGAACGCGTCCTGCAGTGTGACGATGTCACCTTCCATCCCCTGGACCTCCGTAACATGGGTGACGCGCCGAGTGCCATCCCGCAAGCGAGTCAGGTGCACGATGAGATCAACGGCTGACGCAACTTGTTCGCGGATTGCGCGCAACGGTAGGTCAAGACCCGCCATAAGCACAAGCGTTTCCAAACGCGCTATGGCATCCCGAGGCGTGTTCGCGTGGACAGTGGATATTGAGCCGTCGTGGCCAGTATTCATTGCTTGGAGCATATCCAGGGCTTCCCCGCCACGAACTTCACCAACAACGATGCGGTCAGGCCGCATGCGCAGGGAGTTTCTCACAAGATCGCGAATGGTTACCGCGCCTTTGCCCTCGATGTTCGCGGGGCGGCTTTCCAACCGGACCACGTGTTCCTGCTGGAGCTGAAGCTCGACCGCATCCTCGATGGTGACAATGCGTTCGTTGTTGGGAATGAACCCAGAGATCACGTTCAGCAAAGTGGTCTTTCCGGTTCCAGTACCGCCCGAAACAATGATGTTCAGACGGGCCTTGACGCAGGCATCAAGCAGATGAGCCATGTCGGTGCTTAGCGTCCCATAGTCAATCAAATTGCGAACGGTCAACGGCACTTGGCCGAACTTGCGAATGGTCAGGCTGGGGCCGTTGACCGCCAACGGCGGAATGATGGCATTGACACGACTACCGTCTTCCAACCGTGCATCGACAAGTGGTGACGATTCATCAATGCGGCGCCCCACGCGGGAAACAATGCGCTCAATTACCCGTCTCAGTTGTTCTTCGGAACTGAACCTCGCGTCCTCCAATTCCAGCCGACCGCCGCGTTCCACGTAGATTTGTTGGAAGTGGTTCACCATGATTTCGGATATTTCCGGGTCATCCAGGAGTCGCTGCAATGGGCCCATGCCCAAGACCTCGTCACCGATGTCCCGAATCAAGCGTCGCCGTTCTTCAGGGGAAAGCGGAACACTCTCAGCATCGATGACCTGGCTAAGTTCCTCGCGGGCCATCTTGCGGAGGGCTTCTTCTGTCATGGACGGATCGGTGATGCGTGATCCGAGCCGTTTAAACAGTTCTTCCCCGGCCCGGACCTTCAGTGCAGCCAGACCGTCGACGTTGTTGCGCTGTTGGGTCTGGGTGGTTGTGGTTCCACCCATACGAGCCAACATTCCGTTGGGTTTGGTCGAGTCTGCCCGTTCGGGTTCGATCACTGGGATCGTGAAGGGATCCGTGTATTCTGGCGCAGCGTCCTCCACGGATGGTTCGTTGTCAAGAATGGGATCTTCTTGGACAGGAACCGACACATGATCGTCCGGGCTGCCTTCTTTGCGCAAGGCATTGAGCCGTTCTGACAGATTCATTGCAGCACCTCTCTCCGGTGAGCGCTCTTGCGCAGGGCGTCCTTCGACGTAGGATCGAATCGACGCGCAAATTTGTCCAAATTGCGCCAGGCTGGCCCCCTCGATTTCTCGGCGAGAAGCGGAACGCCCTTGTTGGTGCTGAGCGAGACCGAGCGCGAGACCGGAATGACGGCGTCAATCGGCAATCCGATCGACAGCTCAACGTCCTGAACGGTTAGCCCAGCGCGCCTGTCAGCAAAGTTCAGCACGACGTGACGACCCTCTGGGACCAGCTGCAACTCGCGCAGCACCACGAGCCCGTTGTTCATACCGCGGATGCTTGGAACATCCATGCCACAGACCCAGACTGCGTCCGTTGCCATTTCAAGAGCCGCCAAAAGGTGCTCGCCTAAGCCAGGCGCTGTATCCAGCACCACGTACTGGAACTCGGCTGCAAGCTGACTCACCAAAATGGCAACCTGTTCTGCGGAGATCAGGTCGGCATCCGCTGGGTTCTTTGGCCCGCACAGTGCATAAACGCCGGATTCCCCCACACTGAGGTAGGCCTTGAGCACCATGGAATCTTGTGCCGCCGCCCCGAAAACGGCGTCGGTAATCGTGTGTTCCGGTTCCAGGTTGAGCGCACTTGCCACATCGCCGAATTGCAGGTCGAGGTCCAGGATCACGACACCCATGGGTGCGAACTTGGATAGCCCGACAGCCAAATTGGTTGCAACAGTGGTCTTGCCGACCCCGCCCTTGGGTGACATCACAGCGATGACGCGCCCACGTCGGCGCTCGGTATTGCCGTCACCCGATTGCCGGCGCCGGCTTTCGGTAGTCAGGCAGTTTCGTTCCAAAAGCAGGCGCAGTTGTTCGGGTTCGGATCCTGGCTCGGCAATGTCGCGGATGCCCGCGCGCATGGCACTCATGATGAGTTCAGAATCTGCCGGAGCGGTTAGCACCACTGAGATATCCGGGTGCAGCAGATCCATGGCAGTGGCTAGATCCAATGCAGCCGTTCTGCTGACGTCGGGTCCGAACATCAACACATCGGTCGGCTCGCCGAGGCTGCGCGCGAGTAGCTCCTGCGGTGCAAGCTGTACGGCCGCCGCCGGAATTCGCTGCAGATTGCCCGGCAATGATCCGCGAATGGCCAGCTGAACGACTTTTTCAAAGTCCGGTTGGTCGGTGAGTAACAGAAAGCGGCTCATTTGAGCACCTCGTTAATAGTGAGTGGAGTCTTGTCTCCGGAGGGTGTATCTTCGCTCTGCTTAGTGAGCCAGATGCTTCCGAATTCCTGGCTATGAATGATCTTTTCAGCCTGACGGGTATCAACGGCGAATGTCACATAGGCCGAGCCCGAGGGCAAGGCTGCTACATCCTTGCTTGACGGAGTCTCTTCCTGGGTGGCTATTTGAATGGCAGTGATCAGTACCTTGTCATAAAGAAGCTTGGTGACTTTCTCTTCCTCATCGTCCTTGTTGCCTTTCTCCTTGACCGTGTAATTGCCATACACGCCAACGACGTCTCCGGCCCTCAGCATGGACCCCACGACCCGTGCGGGTTCCAGCAGGACAGTGACTTCTTGCATTTCCTTCGGAACAGCAACTGTTCCTGGCGTGAGCAAGGATTCTTCCTCTACGAGCTTGGCGGTCAGCAAATGCTCGCCGGTCACCATGGCCTGGGAAAGAACCTTTCCGTCCTGGTCCTTGAGTGAGGAAACTGCCTCCCCGGTGACGGCCGCAGCCGGTAGCTGCTTGGTCGTCAAGAATTGCCCCAATTCCTTGACGGGTGTGCCGGCAGGTACGTCCTTTGTTGCTACGAGTACCTGAACCGGATTCAATGAAGCCTGTGCTCGCGCATCTGCCGCATTGACATATGTATAGAGAAGTACGGCACCGACAATCGCCAGAACGAGTGCGGCGATGCCCCCCAGCAGCCGTGTTTTCATGAAATGCCCCCAGACATTCTTTTTGATTGGTTCACGACGGGAAATCCATCGCAATATTGAGATTTGTATTACTCGGTCAATCCGATGATGTGACTACCGTAGTCGACGCCACCGCTGCCGAATTCTGCATCTTCGTCGTCAAATACATAGCGGACGAACTTGCCCACGAATCCAAGGTCCGAGGGCAAGTAGCCGCCGTCCTTCTGGACCTTAATGGCCTCTGCCGGCATGTAATCATCCTTGTGGCCGTTGAAAGTCCAGCCTCGAATATCAATGGCAGCGTAGGCGTAGATGCGGAACTCTCCATCACCTGTGAGCTTTCGCGAATCATCGAATACGGGCAACAAGGCAATTACTTCCTGACCTGCTTCGAGGGCCTTCTTCCATTCGGCTACTTGAGTAGAGCAGCCCGACGGAAAGCTGTTGCCGTCAACCGCAGGCTCCCACGAGCCGATGCTTGTATTTGTCGAGCAACTCCCTGCGGGTTCCGGTACTAGCCAGCCGAAACCTCCGGGAATCTCATGACCAGAAGAAGAACTGTGGCAGGCATCTGTTTTTTTCGTGTCACTGACACCGTGGCTCATGAGAAACTGTAGAGAACCATCGAATGTAGGTGAGGAGTCGACTTCGCACCTGGAAAAGGCCAGTGGAAATTTTGCACTCAGCGATTTCACCGGTCCCCAAACCGCCGTTGCGGTGGCACCGACTTCAACGTTGGAAAAGGCTGGATCCAAGATTCGAGCAAACCAGGTTGAGACTGTGTTCGTCGGCGAACCCGCTTCAGCGGCAGCAGTCTTGACAGTTACCTTGTTGTTGGTCGTATCTACCACGACGGAAGGAACCAACGAACTTGAATCGTTTGCATTATTTTCAGCAAGATGACGTGGAATGGTCGATACGGATGAACATTCAGTGTCGGACTCTTTGACGCCGCAAATCGAGGCAAGGGCTAATGCCCCGGCATCAGCGCCATTTTGCAATTGTGCCTTTTCCCAATAAAGTTTTCCAACGTCGATTGAAATGGCTGCAAAGCCCAGTAGAGCTACCATCAGGACGGCGACCAGGATGCTTGATGCACCGTCTTGAGCAGAACGATTTGCACGACTCAGTTTCTTCATTAGCCGCCACATCTCATGGCCCCTTTCCCTGTCAACGTAGTGGAGCTAAGGAAATCGAACCATCCGGTGAGTGAAGTGTAAGACCGCGTTACGGTAATGACCGCTGTAGTGCCGGCCGGACAGCTTGATGCAGGCGATGCGGTTGCCGTGACGGTTCCTAAGGACGGCGCAGCATTCTGTACTGTTGCACCGAGGTTGAAGCCGATTTTGTCGTGATGCAGCGCGTATTCTCGGGCGCCTTCTCGAGCCGCCTGAGTCAAAGATATTTGCTGATTAAAGAGGTAGCCGAATTCTACAATTCCAAGAAGAAGCGTCATCAAAATTGGTAGAATGATTGCAAATTCAACTGCTGAAGCTCCTCGTTGGTCATGCTTAAACATGCTCCTACCCTCCCCAAGTGGGCCGTGAAGCGGATGTGGTGTGAAATGAGATGGGCGGGTCGTTTCCGACCCGCCCATCTCGAACTGCGCGAGTGGATCCCGGTTGGATCGTTAGCGGCTGGTGCTACGGCTTGATTTTGTCCCCAACCTTGTCGAACATGAGGTCCAGGTTCGTGCCGATCAGGAAGACGGCGACCATGACGACGACGGCAATGCCTGCGACCATGATGCCGTACTCGACTGCGGTCGCTCCCTTTTCTTCGCGGCGAAGCTTGTTGCCGACGGTCTGCATGGCAAAGTAGATGTTTGCGAGCATGGTGTTCATGATGTTTCTCCATTTTCTACGTCAAGAAGGTGCGAAATTTATCGCCCCCCAGCGAATCATTCTTGATGAGAAATTGTGAAGGAATGAAGTGGTCCCCAAGTATCTAGACCCCATCCGATGCCTACTGCCTCTGGCAGCCCCCCAAACGGATCCCCAACCGTTGGCATCTAGCTTGGAGTCTAGGAGA
>NZ_JBKKAP010000152.1:0-30123 GCF_046714615.1 Paeniglutamicibacter sp. | reverse complement strand
CAGGGCGTTGTTGGCGCCAGCCTGGCTCTTGGCGAAGGCCGTGTCAAAGTGCTTGTCGATGCCCATGACCTCGCCGGTGGAACGCATTTCCGGGCCCAGCAGGGAGTCAACAACGTGGCTCTCGGGGGTGCGGAAGCGGTTGAACGGCATGACGGCTTCCTTGACGGATACCGGCGCACTGTCCGGCAGGGTGCCGCCGTCGCCAACCTCGGGGAGGATGTGGTGGACGCTGCGCAGGTGGGCGATGGACACGCCAACACCGATCAGGGCTGCGGCCTTGGCCATCTGAACCCCTGTTGCCTTGGACACAAACGGCACGGTGCGTGAGGCACGCGGGTTGGCTTCCAGCACGTACAGGATGTCAGCGGCCAGGGCGAACTGGATGTTGATCAGGCCACGGACGCCCACGCCTTCGGCGATGGCGCGGGTCGCTGCCCGCACCCGGTCCTGGACGTCCTTGCCCAAGGTGATGGGAGGCAGCACACAGGCGGAGTCGCCGGAGTGGATGCCGGCCTCTTCAATGTGCTCCATGATGCCGCCGAGGTACATGTCCTTGCCGTCGAACAACGCGTCAACGTCAATTTCAATGGCGTCTTCCAGGAACCGGTCAATCAGGACCGGGTGTGCCTCGGTGATTTCCGTGGCGTTCTTGATGTAGCGGGACAAGTTGGCCTCGTCGTAGACGATCTCCATGCCGCGGCCACCCAGAACGTAGGACGGGCGGACCAGCACGGGGTAGCCAATCTCGTCGGCAATCTTCTTGGCGTCGTTGAAGGACACGGCCGTGCCATTCTTCGGGGCAATCAGGCCGGCGTCATCGAGCACGCGGGAGAACATGCCGCGGTGCTCGGCCAGGTCGATCGCCTCGGGGGACGTGCCAAGGATCGGGACACCGGCGTCGGCCAGTTCCTGGGCCAGCTTCAACGGGGTCTGGCCGCCCAACTGGACGAACACACCCATGACCCCGCCGGTGCGCTCTTCAGCGGCGATGACTTCCAGCACGTCTTCAAGGGTCAGCGGCTCAAAGTACAGGCGGGTGGAGACGTCGTAGTCGGTGGAGACGGTTTCCGGGTTGCAGTTGACCATCACTGTCTCGTAGCCCGCCGCCCGCAGCGCCATGGTGGCGTGCACGCAGGAGTAGTCGAACTCGATGCCCTGGCCGATGCGGTTCGGGCCCGAGCCCAGGATGATGACCGACGGCTTTTCGTGCAGCGCGACCTCGGTCTCCTCGTCGTAGGAGGAGTAGTGGTACGGGGTGAAGGCCTCGAACTCCGCGGCGCAGGTGTCAACGGTCTTGAACACCGGGCGGATGCCCAGCGCGTGGCGGATGCCGCGCACCACCGCCTCGGTCTTGTTGGTCAGCTTCGCGATCTGCACGTCGGAGAAGCCGTGGCGCTTGGCCTCGCGCAGCACGTCCTCGTTCAAATCCGGGTTGGAGCGGATCATCGCGGCGGTCTCGTTGATCAGCGCCAGCTGGTCCAGGTACCACGGGTCGATCTTGGTGGATTCGAAGACCCGCTCGATCGACGCGCCGCCCAGAAGCGCGCGCTGCACATTGGACAGGCGGGAGGTCGAACCCTTGACGGAGGCGGCGATCAGCTCGTCGACCTCGAAGTCCATGGGCTTGTTGAACTCCAGCTCGCTCCCCTTCTGCTCCAGGGAGCGCAGGGCCTTCTGCAGGGCCTCGGTGAAGTTGCGGCCGATGGCCATGGCCTCGCCGACCGACTTCATGGTGGTGGTCAGCGTGGCGTCGGCCGCAGGGAACTTCTCAAAGGCGAAGCGCGGGACCTTGACCACGACGTAGTCAAGGGCAGGCTCGAAGGCCGCGGGGGTCTTGAGCGTGATGTCGTTCGGGATCTCGTCCAGCGTGTAGCCCAGCGAGAGCTTGGTGGCGATCTTCGCGATGGCGAAGCCGGTGGCCTTGGAGGCCAACGCGGAGGAACGCGAGACACGCGGGTTCATCTCGATGACCACGATGCGGCCGGTGTCGGGCTCGATGGCGAACTGGATGTTGCAGCCGCCGGTGTCGACGCCCACCTCGCGGATCACCGCGATGGAGATGTCGCGCAGGTTCTGGTACTCGCGGTCGGTCAGCGTCATGGCCGGGGCCACGGTGATCGAGTCGCCGGTGTGCACGCCGACCGGGTCGAAGTTCTCGATGGAGCAGATGACCACGACGTTGTCGTTCTTGTCGCGCATCATTTCCAGCTCGTACTCCTTCCAGCCGAGGATGGACTCCTCCAGGAGCACCTCGGTGGTCGGCGAGTACTGCAGGCCCTGGCCGGCGATGCGGCGCAGGTCCTGCGCGTCGTACGCCATGCCCGAGCCCAGTCCGCCCATGGTGAAGGAGGGACGCACCACGACGGGGTAGTTCAGGATTTCGACGGCGGCGAAGGCCTCGTCCATGGTGTGCACGATGACCGACTTGGCGCTCTCGGCGCCGCAGCGCTCGACGACGCCCTTGAACTTCTCGCGGTCCTCGCCGAGCTCGATGGCCTCGATGTTCGCGCCGATCAGCTCGACGTTGTACTTTTCCAGCACGCCTGCCTTGTCCAGGGCGATGGCGGTGTTCAGGGCGGTCTGACCGCCCAGGGTCGGCAGGATCGCGTCGGGGCGTTCCTTGGCGATGATCTTCTCCACGACCTCCGGGGTGATCGGCTCGACGTAGGTGGCGTCGGCGAACTCCGGGTCGGTCATGATGGTGGCCGGGTTGGAGTTGACCAGGATGACCCGAAGGCCTTCCTCCTTGAGCACCCGCAGTGCCTGGGTGCCGGAGTAGTCGAATTCGGCGGCCTGGCCAATGACGATCGGCCCGGAGCCGATGACCAGGACTGACTTGAGGTCTTCGCGCTTCGGCATTACTTCTCTCCCTGGGTGGATGCGGTGGCGGCGGTGTTCTGTGCCGCGCGCATGTTGCTGATGAACCTGTCAAACAGGTGGCTGGCGTCGTGCGGGCCGGAGGCCGCCTCGGGGTGGTACTGCACCGAGAAGGCAGGGATGTCCAGGCAGGCCAGGCCCTCGACGACGGAATCGTTGAGCGAGATGTGGCTGACCTCGACGCGGCCGAAGCGATCCAGCGGGGCGTTCGAGGCGCCCTCGCGGGGTGCGTCGACGGCGAAGCCGTGGTTCTGGCTGGTGATCTCCACCTTGCCGGTGGCCTTGTCGAGCACCGGCTGGTTGATGCCGCGGTGGCCGAAGCGCAGCTTGTAGGTGCCGTAGCCCAGGGCGCGGCCCAGGATCTGGTTGCCGAAGCAGATGCCGAAGTACGGGATCCTCGCATCCAGCACCGCACGGACCAGTTCCACCTGGGTTGCGGCGGTGGCCGGGTCGCCGGGGCCGTTGGAGACGAACACGCCGTCGGCGCCCGTGGCGGTGATGTCCTCGAAGGTGGCGTTGTAGGGCAGCACGTGCACGCGCACGCCGCGCTCGGCGAAGCGCTGCGGGGTCATCGCCTTGATGCCCAGGTCGATCGCGGCGATGGTGAACAGAGGCTCGCCGGCGAATCCGTGGTCCTTCGGCTCGACGGTGTAGGCCTCCTTGGTGGAGACCAACTCGGAGAGGTTCTGCCCCTCCATGGACGGCTGGGCGTTGACGGCCTTCACCAGTTCCTCGACGCTCGCCTTGGCGGCGGCACCGGAGAAGATGCCCGACTTCATGGCGCCGCGGTCACGCAGGTGGCGGGTCAGCGCGCGGGTGTCGACCTGCTGGATGCCCACGACGTCGTAAGTGCGCAGTTCCTCGTCGAGGCTGCGCTGGGCGCGCCAGTTCGACGGGCGGCGTGCGGCGTCGCGGACCACGTAGCCGGCGGCCCAGATGCGGGTGGACTCGGCGTCGTCGTCGTTGACCCCGGTGTTGCCGATGTGCGGGAAGGTCTGCACGATGATCTGGCGTGCGTAGGAGGGGTCGGTGAGGGTCTCCTGGTAGCCGGACATGCCGGTGGAGAAGACCGCTTCGCCCAAGGCGGTGCCGATCGCGCCGTAGCTACGGCCACGGAAAACCCGTCCGTCTTCGAGCACCAAGAGGGCTTGCTCGGTTCCCTGTACTGCTGTCACTGGTTTTCCTTTGTTTCGGCGGGTGGTTGCGTGTCGTTTGTTCCGGTGCCTGCCAGCGCGGCGATCCGCGCGGCGAGGTCCGGGAGTTCTTGGTGGTAGCGGGGGCGGAAGCCGGTGTCCACGGCCTTGGTGCCCAGCATCCAGCTGATCACCAGCAGGCCGTCCTTCTCCACGAACTTCCCGGCCATGCCGCTGGTCCGGGAGACGCCGGTGAGGAAAGCGGCGGGGATGAACAGATCCGCCGCGCCGTGGCGGGCCAGCAGCACTCCGGCGGCGTGGATGGACAGATCCGCGTTGGTGCGGATGCCGAGGCGGTGCGCGGCGATCCTGTCAAGCCAGTCGCCTGCGGTGGTGGTGCACACGTAGACGCCCTCGGACGGCTCACCGAGCGGCGCGCCGAGTGCGGGCGCGCCGAGCGCGTCCACGGGAACCGGGGTCGGGGCGGGCACCGAGGCCTGGCGGCGCAGGCGGTTGCGCCAGCCCAGCAGGATCAGTGCCACCAGCAGCACGACGATCGCCAAGGTGATGACGACGGCGGCGGTGTACTGGCCCATTTAGGCGGCCTCGGTGATGCGAGGGGTGTTCAACTTGCCGCCCAGCACCGTGGGGTGCCCGTGGAAGAACACGGCGGTGACCTTGCCCGGCAGCGTCAGGCCCTTGAACGGGGAGTTGCGCCCCTTGGTGGCCATCGCAAACGGGTCGACGACCCAGCGTGCGTCGGCATCCACCAGCGTGATGTTGGCCGGCTCGCCGACTTCCAGCGAGCGGCCCTGGTCTTCCACGCGGCCGATGGCGGCCGGGGCGGTGGAGGTGATGCGCGCGAAGTCCGCCCAGGTGATCATGCCGGTCTCGATCATGGTGTGTTGCACCACCGAGAGCGCGGTTTCCAGCCCGGTCATGCCCATGGCTGCGGCGGCCCACTCGCATTCCTTCGCCTCGGAGGGGTGCGGGGCGTGGTCGGTGCCGATGACGTCGATGGTGCCGTCTGCCAGTCCGGCGCGCAGCGCCATGACGTCGGACTCGGCGCGCAGCGGCGGGTTGACCTTGTAGACCGGGTCGTAGCTCTTGACCAGTTCGTCGGTCAGCAACAGGTGGTGCGGGGTGACCTCGGCGGTGACGTTCACGCCGCGGGACTTGGCCCAGCGGATGATCTCGACGCTCCCGGCGGTGGAGACGTGGCAGACGTGCAGGCGGGAGCCGACGTGTTCGGCCAGCAGCACGTCGCGGGCGATGATCGATTCCTCGGCGACGGCGGGCCAGCCGGCAAGGCCGAGCACCGCGGAGACCTCGCCCTCGTTCATCTGGGCGCCCTCGGTGAGCCGGGGCTCCTGGGCGTGCTGGGCGACGACGCCGTCGAACGCCTTCACGTATTCCAGCGCGCGGCGCATGATCAGCGGGTCGAAGACGCAGATGCCGTCGTCGGAGAAGACGCGGACCTTGGCCCGGGAATCGGCCATCGCCCCGATCTCCGACATCTGCTCGCCGGCCAGGCCGACGGTGACGGCGCCGACCGGGCGCACATCGACCCAGCCCGAGCGCTTGCCTAGGGACCAGACCTGCTCGACGACCCCGGCGGTGTCGGCCACGGGGTTGGAGTTGGCCATGGCGTGCACGGCGGTGAAGCCGCCCAGCGCGGCGGCGCGGGTTCCGGTCTCCACGGTCTCGGCGTCCTCGCGGCCAGGTTCGCGCAGGTGGGTGTGGATATCGACCATGCCCGGAAGGGCGATCTGGCCGGCGGCCTCGATGACCGTGGCGGTGGCCGCGGCGCCGTGCGTTGCAGCGTCTGCGCCGAGGGCGACGATCACGCCGTCCTGGATCAGGATGTCGCTGGCCCCGTTGCCCAGCGGCTTGGCGCCGCGGATGAGATAGGCGTTGTTGGTGGTGCTCATGAGGATTCGCTCCCGTTTCTTGACAAGTTCTTTAGAGGCCGGCGGGACGCTGCTGGTCCCCCGATAGCAGTAGGTACAGCACGGCCATGCGCACCGCGACGCCGTTGGCCACCTGGGCCAGCACGGTGGAGCGGGGCGAGTCGGCTGCGGCCGAGGAGATTTCCAGGCCGCGGTTCATCGGGCCCGGGTGCATGATGATGGTCTCGGTCCCCGGCTGCGCATCGAGCGCCGCCAGCCGGGCGTCGTCGAAGCCCCAGAGGCGCGAGTACTCGCGGGTGTTGGGGAAGTAGGAGGCGTGCATCCGTTCGCCCTGCACGCGCAGCATCATCACCGCGTCGACGCCGCCGGCCAGCGTGGCGTCGAGGTCGTAGCTGATGGTGCATGGCCAGGCGGTGGAGCCGTGCGGCAGCAGCGTGGGAGGTGCCACCATGGTGACCTCGGCGCCCAGGGTGCGCAGCAGCCAGAGGTTCGAGCGGGCGACCCGGGAGTGCAGGATGTCCCCGACGATGGCGACCTTCATGCCGGAAAGGTCAGCCCCCAGCGAGCTCTCCCCGCGGATCCTGGACCAGTGGGTGCGCAGCGTGAAAGCGTCCAGCAGTGCCTGGGTGGGGTGTTCGTGGGTGCCATCCCCCGCATTGACCACCGGGGCGTCGATCCAGTCGGTGGCGGCCAGGCGGGCCGGGGCCCCGGAGGCGCCGTGCCGGATGACCACCGCGTCGGCGCCGATGGCCTGCAGGGTCTGCGCGGTGTCCTTGAGCGATTCGCCCTTGGAGACCGAAGAGCCCTTCGCGGAGAAGTTGATGACGTCGGCGCTCAGGCGCTTGGCTGCAGCCTCGAAGGAGATGCGGGTGCGGGTGGAGTCCTCGAAGAAGAGGTTGACCACGGTGCGGCCGCGCAGCGCCGGAAGCTTCTTGACCTCGCGGGTGCCCACGGCTGCCATTTCCTCGGCGATGTCCAGGATGCGGATCGCGTCGGTGCGCGAAAGGTCGAGGGTGGAGAGCAGGTGTTTCATGCGTGTGCCTCGATGACGACCTCGTTGTTGTTTTCCCCGTCGACCTCTTCAAGGTGCACGCGCACCTTTTCGGTGGTGGCTGTGGGAAGGTTCTTGCCGACGTGGTCGGCGCGGATGGGAAGTTCGCGGTGGCCGCGGTCAACCAGCACCGCCAGGCGGACGATGCGCGGGCGGCCCAGGTCGGCGATGGCGTCCAGGGCGGCGCGGATGGTGCGTCCGGAGTACAGCACGTCGTCCACCAGCACCACGACCTTGCCGTCGATGCCGCCTGCAGGAAGGCGCGTGGGCACCGGGGTGCGGGTGGTGGAGTGGCGCAGGTCGTCGCGGTACATGGTGACGTCCAGCTGGCCGATGATGGCTTGGGGGTCCAGGCCCGGCTCGGTGGCGGCGATGCGCTGCGCCAGCCGTTGGGCCAGGGGGAAGCCGCGGGAGGGGATGCCCAGGAGCACCAGATCAGCCGTCCCCTTGTTCGCCTCGATGATTTCGTGGGCGATGCGGGTGATGACCCGGTCGATGTCTTCGCTGGAGAGGACAATTCGGGCACTGACGGGCGCCGTGGCACGGGCATGGTTCGGCTCGTTGCTCATGTGCGGCCTCCTTCCCCGCCTCACTGGACGGAATTTAAAGGTTGCTTGCTCCATCAAAATTAGCACAGCGGGTGCTCCACGTAGGATTTGAGACATGCGCTTTACCTCACAGCCCCCGCAGTCCTCCCCGAACTCCGCGCCACTGGACCCCTGGACGGGTCCCGCGGCCCCCGGTGCCGTCCCCCCGCCACCGCTTTCCGGCGGTACGCGGGCGGCCCGCACCGGCGGCGTCGTGACGCTGGCGCTGGTGGCTTGCACCGCGGTGCTGCTGCTTGTCGCCTGGTTCCTCTCCGGGATCTTCGGCTCCGGCACGGTGCTGTGGCTCGGTGCCCTGGCCATGGTCCCCTTGGCGTTGTGCCTGCTGGGGCTGCGCTGGGTGGATCGCTGGGACCCGGAACCACGCGCCCTGCTGGCGCTGGGGCTGCTGTGGGGCGCCGGGGCCTCGGTGGCAGGGTCCCTGATGGTGGGCGACGTGTTCATGGAGCTGTTCTTCGACCCTGCCGGACGCCTGGACATGGACCTCTTCGGCGCGGTGGTGCAGGCTCCGATCGTGGAGGAGCTGACCAAGGGCGCCGGGGTGTTGCTGATCTTCTGGATCAACCGCGCCCATTTCGACGGGCCCATCGACGGGATCGTTTACGGCGGCATTGTCGGCGCCGGCTTCGCGTTCACCGAGAACATCCTCTACTTCGGGTCCAGCTATGCCGAACCCGGTGCACCGGGCGAGCTGGCGACGGTATTTGTGCTGCGCGGGCTCTTCTCCCCCTTCGCCCATGTGATGTTCACCGCTTGGACCGGTTTTGCCTTGGGGCTCTGTGCCGAGCGGGGCCGGCGGGGCCGCTGGCCGCTGTACCTGCTCGTGGGCCTTCTCCCGGCGATGATCGGCCACTTCCTGTGGAACGGCGGGGTGGGGATCCTCTTCGACGATTTCCTGAGCTTCTACTTCCTGCTGCAGGTGCCCTTGTTCGTCGCCTCGATCATCGCGGTGTTCCTGCTCCAGCGGGGCGAGCGGAAGCTTGCCGAGCGGCGTTTGGGCGACTACCGGAATGCCGGCTGGTTCACCGACGCGGAGGTTGCGATGTTTGCCACGCGTGCAGGGCGGCGCCGGGCCCGGCGCTGGGCGTCCGAAATCGGCAGGAGCAGGCAAATGCGCCAGTTCACCACCACCGCCATGAACCTTGCCGCGGTGCGCCAGCGGATCGTTGCCGGCCACGGCTCCGCGGAGGACCTGGCCCGCGAGACGGCGTTGCTGCACCAGTCCCACCACCAGCGGGCACAGCTGCTCGTCGGCCTGTAGCCGCGAATCGCCCGGCGAGACGGTTGCCGTGACCTCGGCCACCGCCACTCCCCCGGCCGGTCCCGCGCCTGCGGCACCTATTGGAACAGCTGGCCCACCCGGGACAGCGTGGTGACCACGCCGTACGCCAGCGGCACGCCGACCAGCAGCCAGCCGAAGACCAACCGGCCCAGTGACGGGTTCACCGGAACGTCTGCCGCATCGATGGATTCGGGCTGTTGCGCGCGCATCTAGGCTCCCTTCGGGGTGGCGGAGGCAAGTTCTTCCTCCGGCTCGTGGAATTTCGGATCTACGGGTTTGATCAGCGTGCTGGAGATGAAGCCGATGACCAGAAGCACCACCATGGTCAGCAGCACCGGCAGGTAGTTGTGGGCGACCATCGTCCCCGGCTTGCCCTGGGCGTCAAGCAGCCCGTTGACGATCAGCGGCCCGGCGATGCCGGCCGCGGACCAGGCGGTGAGCAGGCGCCCGTGGATCGCCCCGACCTGGAAGGTGCCGAAGAGGTCCTTGAGGTAGGCAGGCGCGGTGGCGAAGGAGCCGCCATAGAAGCTGATGATCACCACGGCCATGGCGACGAAGAGCAGCATCGATCCACCGCCGAAGAACGCCAGCACCACGTAGAAGAGCGCGCCGATGCCCAGGTAGACCATGTAGATGCGCTTGCGCCCGATCACGTCCGAGGTGCTTGACCAGATGAAGCGCCCGGCCATGTTGCCGATGGACAGCAGTCCCACGAAGCCGGCGGCCACCGCCGCGTTCACGGCCGAATTCCCGTCGGCGCCGCGGAAGAAGTCCTGGATCATCGGCGAGGCCTGTTCGAGGATCCCGATGCCGGCGGTGACGTTGAGGAACAGCGCGGTCCACAGCATCCAGAAGCTGCGGGTCTTGATGGCGTTGGCGGCCGAGACGTGGGCGGTGGTGACCATGGCGGAGGACTGGGTCTTGGTTTCGTCCCAGCCGCGTGGCTTCCAGCCAGGGGCCGGGACGCGGATGCTGGCCACCCCGTACATCATCACCACGAAGTAGACCAGGCCCAGGGCCAGGAACAGCTTGCCGACCGAGGTGCCCGAGGCGACCCAGTCGGCGCCGTCGGCGACCGGGTCGAACCCGTCAAAGAACTTCAGCAGTCCGGTGGACATCGGGGAGGCGATCAGCGCCCCGCCGCCGAACCCCATGATCGCCATGCCGGTGGCCATGCCGGGGCGGTCGGGGAACCATTTCATGAGCGTGGAGACCGGGGAGATGTACCCGATGCCCAGTCCGATGCCGCCGACGAAGCCGTAACCCAGGTAGAGCAGCCACAGCTGGCCGGTGAAGATCCCGGCGGCGCCGACCAGGAAGCCCGCGCCCCAGAAGGCCGCGGCGACGAACATCGACTTTCGCGGTCCGCTGCGCTCGACCCACGTGCCCATGAAGGCCGCCGAGAGGCCCAGCATCACGATGGCGATGGAGAAGATCACCCCGATGGCGGTTTGCGAGACCTCGAAGTGGCCGATGAGCGCCGACTTGTACACGCTGGTGGCGTAGGCCTGGCCGATGCACAGGTGCACCGCCAGGGCGGCCGGCGGGATGAGCCAGCGGTTGAAGCCCGCAGGGGCCAGGGAGCGGGAGCGGTCGAGCCAGTTCAAGGGTTCTCCTCAGATCTAGGTGGACGCGAGTGGTGTCGGGAAGATAACCAAGCAGCCGATGGTTTCTGCGGCCCAAGCACACAGTGTGGCACATTTCACTGTCCCCGCACCGCTCCCCACGCCGTGGGGTCCCCCGGTGCCGGCACGGCGGTGACCTGTCGATTTTCCGTTAAACGCCGGCCGGCGGTGGTGAAGGGTCGTGCGGCTAGGCCAGCAGCGTCGGCTTCATCTGTTGGATGCGCCCGAGCAGGCCGTTGACGAACTCCGGGGACTCGTCGGTGGAGAGCTCGCGTACCAGGACGACGGCTTCCGCCACGGCGACCCCGTCGGGAACGTCGTCGTTGTACAACAACTCCCAGGTGCCGATGCGCAGTGCCGTGCGGTCCACTGCCGGCATGCGCTCCAGGGTCCAGCCCTTGGAGTAGGAGGAGAGGATCTCGTCGATCCTGTCCAGCTCGCCCATGACACCCTCGATCAGGGTGACGGTGTACTCGTTGATGGTGATGTCCGTGGCTTCACGGCGCAAACGCATGGCCGCCAGGGGCGAGACATCGCGTTGTTCGGCTTCAAAAAGGATGTCAAGTGCCCGACGGCGGGCCTTGGCGCGTGCGCTCACTAGGAGACACGCCCCAGGTAATCGCCGGTGCGGGTGTCGACCTTGACCTTGGTGTTCTGCTCAACGAAGAGCGGCACCTGGATCTCGACACCGGTTTCCAGCGTGGCGGGCTTGGTGCCGGCCGAGGAGCGGTCGCCCTGCAGGCCCGGCTCGGTGTAGGTGATTTCCAGGACCACGGAGGAAGGAAGCTCGATGTAGAGCGGTGAGCCCTCGTGCATGGCGATGGTGGCATTCTGGTTTTCCAGCATGTAGCCGGCCTGATCGCCAACGACGGTGCCCGGGACGGTGATCTGGTCGTAGTCGCTCAGATCCATGAACACGAAGTCTTCGCCGTCCTTGTACAGGTACTGGTAATCGCGGCGGTCAACGGTGGCGGTCTCGATCTTGGCGCCGGCGTTGTACGTCTTGTCGACGACCTTGCCGGTGAGCACGTTGCGCATCTTGGTGCGCACGAAGGCGCCGCCCTTGCCCGGCTTCACGTGCTGGAAGTCAATGATGGTCCAGAGCTGGTTCTCGATCTTGAGAACCTGTCCATTCTTGATGTCGGTGGTTGATGCCACGATCTACTCTTCTTCCGTATATCGCCGGGGGCCCGCGATGCGCACGAGGCGCCGGCGGACGGAGACCGCCGCTAAGCGGCCTCCCTCAGGCGTGTTGTCAAAAATCCAAGATTAAGCTTAGCGCACGAGTCGGCGCTCCGGGTTTCCCCGCGATAGTGATTTGCCGGACGCTTCGCGCCTCAGCCGGCTGCGGGGTGCTGCAGCGGGATCGGGGCGGTGGCCGGCGCCGGGTGCTGGGCAGCGGCATTCACCGCGGCCGGATGCGGGGCATCGGCACCGCCGGCGCCGTTTGCGGTGTGGGCCTGCACGGATTCCAGGCAGGCGCGCGAGGACTCGACGAGGTGGGCGTCGGCATCCGCGGCGGTGCGCAGGTCCAGCGCCTTGCGGAAGCGGTTGGCCGCGGCGAGCAGGTCCCCGCTCTCGACGTAGGCGAAGCCCAGGTGCTGTTGCAGGATGGCCTCGTGCTCGGTGTCCTTGAACTCGGTCAGCAGGGCGCGCAGCCGGTTGATGGCCCGGGGCGCGTCGCCCGCCGCGCGGGTCAGGGAGGTGTCAAGCACGCGCATCGCGAAGTTCTGCGGGTCGATGAAACGCGTCTCGGCGACCAGCTCGCTGGCGGCACGCAGCTCGCCCTTGGCCAGCAGCACCACCACCTGGGAGCTGGGGTCGCCGGTGCGCAGGGTGTGGTCGGCCAGTGCGGCATCGGAGATCTCGTGGCGCATCAGGGTCGGGTTCAGCCGCACCCCGGGGATCCCGGATTCGATGTTTTGCCGCGGGGCGCTGTCCAGTCCGCCCGCCGGCACCTGCAGCAGTGCCTGGGTGTGGGTCAGGTCCATGTGCGTTGCAATGCTCATTCTGCGATCTCCTGGTAGGCGGCGAACAAGAGGGAGGTGTCGGGGACATCGAGCATGCGCGGGCGGCCGATCCCGTCCAGCACCACGAAGCGCAAGAGGTCCCCGCGGGTCTTCTTGTCGCGGCGCATCCCGTCGAGCAGGGTCTGCCAGCGGTCCCCGCGGTAGGTGGTGGGCAGGCCCAGGGTCTTGAGGATGGACAGGTGGCGGTCCGCGACCGCGTCGCTGGTGCGCCCCACGCTGCGGCCCAGCTCGGCGGCGAAGGCCATGCCGATGGACACCGCGGCGCCGTGGCGCATCGAGTAGCGCTCGGCCAGCTCGATCGCGTGGGCCAGGGTGTGCCCGTAGTTCAGGTACTCGCGCTCACCGGATTCGCGCAGGTCGTTGGAGACGACCTTGGCCTTCACCGCGATGGCGCGCTCGATGAGTTCACGCAGGCGCGGCGAGGTGGCGTCGGTGGCATCGGCCGGGTCTTCCTCGATGAGCTCGAGGATGCGTTCGTCGGCGATGAAGCCGCACTTCACGACCTCGGCCATGCCGGTGACCAATTCGTTCTTCGGCAGCGTGGAGAGCGTGTCCAGGTCCACCAGCACCCCTGCAGGCGGGAAGAAGGCGCCGACGAGGTTCTTGCCCTCGGCGGTGTTGATCCCGGTCTTGCCGCCCACGGCCGCGTCGACCATGCCCAGCAGGGAGGTCGGGATGTGGATGACCTTGGTTCCGCGCAGCCAGGTGGCGGCGACGAAGCCGGCCAGGTCGGTGACCGCGCCGCCCCCGACGGCGACGATGGCGTCCGAGCGGGTGAAGTCGTTCTTGCCCAGCACCTGCCAGCAGAAGGAGGCAACCTCGATGTGCTTGCCCTCTTCGGCGTCCGGGATCTCGGCGCTCAGCGCGGTGTAGCCGGCGGCCTCTAGGTCGTCCTTGACGATGTCCCCGGTGGCGCGCAGGGCGCGCGGGTGGATGATGAGCACCTTCTTGACGCGCTCGCCCAGCAGGCCGGGCAGGCGGCCCAGCAGGCCGTTGCCCACGATCACCTCGTAGTTCTCGGCAGGAGCCGATCCGGTGACCTGAATCGTCGTGGGTGCTGGGTTCATCGTTGGATCCTCCAAAGTGCTGCGTAGCGCGCCGGGGCCGCATTCCGCTTGCGCGGCGTTGCGTCGGGCCATCGGCGCGTGAGTGAAAACGCGTCAACCCGTCTTCGCGGTTGACTGATAGCCATGCTCGGGGCGCGTCAATGCGTCCGTTGCCGGGCTTAAGCCTACGTGTTTAGGCACCCCAGATGGTGTTTCAGTGTCCGGCATCACGGTAGGAAGTGAGGATTGATACGGCGATTTCCTCCGCGGTCCTCCCCCGGGTGTCGATGAGCAATGTCGCGGTGGCCTCGTAAAGCCCGCTGCGCTGCGCAAAGATGCGGTTCCATGATTCCAGCGGCGTGCCGCCGAGCAGGGGCCGGGTCATGTCGGCCCCGATGCGCGGGGCGACGGTGGCGGAGTCGGTCAGCAGGTACACGCTGAATCCGGCGGCGATGACCGCCCGGTTCTGGGCCGAGAGCACGGAGCCTCCCCCGGTGGCCACGACGGCCGGGGCGGCGGTGGCCGCCCCGGGGTCGTTGTCTTCGGCCGGGCGCACGGCATCGGCCAGCGCCTGGGTCTCGAAGCGGCGGAAACCCTCCTCGCCGTGGGCGGCGAAGATTTCCGGGATCGGGCCGTGGGCAGCTACAACGCGCGCGTCGGTGTCGATCAGCTCGGTGCCCAGCAGGCGCGCCAGGATGGCACCCACCGCGCTTTTGCCACTGGCCATCGGTCCGATCAGGAAGATCGGAGGCCTCATGAACGGCGGACCGAGTCCAGGTTCGCCGGGATGGCGTCGAGGTAGGAAGCAATGTTGCGCTTGACCTCGCCCAGCGAATCGCCGCCGAACTTCTCCAGCATGGCCTGGGCCAGCACCAGGGCGACCATGGCCTCGGCGACGACGCCGGCGGCGGGAACCGCACAGACATCCGAACGCTGGTGGTGGGCGGTGGTTTCTTCGCCCGTGGAAGTGTCGATGGTGCGCAGGGCACGCGGGACGGTGGCGATCGGCTTCATGGCGGCGCGCACGCGCAGCACGTCCCCGATGCTCATGCCGCCCTCGATGCCGCCGGCCTTGTTGCCCGAGCGGTCGATGACGCCGTCTTCTCCGCGCACGATTTCGTCGTGGGCGGCGGATCCGCGGCGCGAGGCGGTGAGGAAGCCGTCGCCGACCTCCACGCCCTTGATCGCCTGGATGCCCATGAGGGCACCTGCCAGGCGTGCGTCAAGGCGGCGGTCCCAGTGCACGTAGGAGCCCAGGCCCGGGGGAAGGTTGTAGGCCAGCACCTCGACGATGCCGCCGAGGGTCTCCCCCTCCTTGTGGGCGGCGTCGACCTCGCCGACCATGGCCTCGGAGGTGTCGGCGTCGAAGCAGCGCAACGGATCCGCATCGAGCGCGCGCACGTCGGCGGCGCGCGGCAGCGGCGAATTCTCCGGGGAGGCAACGGTGCCGACCGAGACGGTGTGGGAGACCAGCTCGACGCCCAGCTGGGCCAGGAAGTTCGCGGCCACCGAGCCCAGCGCCACGCGGGCGGCGGTCTCGCGGGCGGAGGCGCGCTCAAGGACCGGGCGGGCATCGTCAAACCCGTACTTCTGCATGCCGGTGAAGTCGGCGTGTCCGGGACGCGGGCGGGTCAGCGGCGCGTTGCGCGCCATCGAGGCCAGCTCCTCGGGGTCGACGGCGTCGGGGTTCATGACCTTTTCCCACTTGGGCCACTCGGTGTTTCCCACCTCGATGGCCACCGGGCCGCCCTGGGTCACCCCGTGGCGCACCCCGCCCATGAAGGACACCTGGTCCTGTTCGAACTTCATCCGCGCACCGCGGCCGTAGCCCAGGCGCCGGCGCGCGAGGGCATCGCGCACATCCTGTGAAGAGATGGCAATGCCCGCGGGCAGTCCCTCGATAATTCCAACCAATGCGGGGCCGTGTGATTCGCCCGCCGTCAACCAACGCAACATGCACTCCATCTTGCCATGTACCCGCGCTCCGATTAGGGCCGGGATAGCCCCACTGCGTCGCACATCACATTTGTGACGTGGCGCCAGTCGGCGTCCTGAATTCCTGAAAAGTACTTGACCTGTTCCACGCCCTGGTGCACCAGCATCGACATTCCGGACACGACGGTGCCGCCTGCCGCCTCCCAGGCGGTGGCGATCGCCGACGGCCAGGGGTCGTAGGCCACATCCAGCAGCACCGCGCCGGGGGCCAGGATGCCGGGCCGGGCAGGCGCCCGGTCCAGGCCCAGCGTGGCGACCATGGCGTCGGCCGCGTGCGCGGGAAGCGTGGAGATGACGGCCTCGTATTGCGCCAGCCGGTCAGTGGCCTGCGCGAGGTCCACTGTGGAACCGGCCAGCCCCAGCGTCCGGGCCAACCCGAGTGCGGCAGCGGCGCGTTGCCGGTTGCGGACCACCAGGTCCACGTGTGTGTACCCCAGCAGGGCGCATGCCTCCAGCGCGGCGAGGGCGGTGTTGCCCGCACCCAGGATCGCGGCGCGGCGTTCCCGGGGCGCGGCGCCGGCGCGGCGCGCGGGCAGCACCTCGTCCAGCGCGCGCACGATCCCGTCGACGTCGGTGTTGTGTCCGGTCAGCCGCACGGAGCCGGCAAGGTGCTCCACCACCACGGTGTTCAGCGCGCCCAGGCGCTGTACGCGCTCCGAGAGCACATCCAGGTGCGGGATCAGCGCGGCCTTCAGCGGCATGGTGACCGAGACGCCGACCCAGCCGGGTTCGGTGCGCAGCCGGGCAGCAAAGGACGCGGCCTCCTCCGGGAGCATGTCGATCGCGGTGTAGGCGATGTCAACGCCCAGCGCCCGGTAGGCGGTGGAATGCAGCAGCGGGGAACGGGAGTGCCCGATCGGGTGCCCGAGCACAGCAGCGCGGCGCGTGGCCGCGGGGCCACTCACTTGCACACGTCCGTGTTGGCTGCGCACCAGGCACGGAATTCATTCTGGTTCACGAGGTGTTCGGCGTAGGTCTTGGCGAACTTCGTCTCGCCGCTGTTGGTGTTCACCGTGACCCAGTAGTAGAAGTCGTTTGGCGTCGGGTGCGCAGCTGCCTGGATCGCCGGGTCGCCCGGGGAGCCGATCGGCGTGGGCGGCAGCCCCTTGTGGATGTAGGTGTTGTACGCGTTGCCCGCATCCTTCTTTTCCGTTTCGGTCATCTGCAGCGTGTACCTGTCCAGCCCGTAGATCACCGTCGAGTCGACCTGCAGTAGGCCGTTTGTTTCGGTGTTGCTCGGGTGCAGGCGGTTTTCCAGCGCTCCTGCAACGGTTCCGTAGTCGTTCTGGCGCGCCTCGGCCTGCAGGATCGAGGCGACCTGCAGCACGTGGTACTGCTGGTTCGCGTCGGTGATGCCGTTGTCGGTCAGCGTCTTGAGAGTCGCATCGACCATGGTCTTGAGCACCGTCTTGGCGTCGACGTCCAGCGGGAAACGGTACTCCCCCGGATGCAGGTACCCCTCCAGGTTCGCCACCTCGGTCGTGATGCCGAAGGCCGCGGGGTCCTCGGAGAGGGCAGCGAGTTCGTTGGCCGACAGGCCGGTGGCGGTGGCGATGTCCTCCAGCACCTGGTTCATGCGCGTGTTTTGCTTGATGGCCACGTAGGAGACCTTGGCTGCGGGTTCGCCAATCAGGATCTGGGCGGCGTCCAGGGCCGGCATTTCGCGGCGCAGCTCGTAGGTGCCCGGGTGGATCTCGCGGCTCTCGGTCTCCACCAGTTGGATCGCCTCGAGGAAGAGCTTGTCGCTGGCCACGATGTCCCGGCTTTCCAGTTCGCGCCCGATTAGCTGGGGTCCCCACCCGGACTCCACCTCGAAGGTGACTGCCTCGCCGCCGGGTGCCGGGAAGTCCTGGGGGCTCAGCCGGTCCATGACGCCCTGGAGGAAGATGACGATGCCGAAGATCACGGCGCAGAAGCCCAGGAGCACCGCCAGCACGACCCAGTTGCGACGCCGACGCCGGGCCTTGCGTGCCTGCCTGTCGGTCGCGGTGGAGGTCAGGAACAGGTTTTGGCGTTCGAAGGACGCGTGTGGGTCCGTCGGATGGGCCATTGAAGCCCTGTGCGTGCCCTCGTGCGGGGCGACGGGAAGGTGGTCGGCTTCGTGGTGGTGGAAATCTTCCGCCTCGTGGGACGGTGCGGTGCTTTCCCGTGCCAGGCCGTTGTCCGG
Organism: Paeniglutamicibacter sp.; assembly: GCF_046714615.1. Classification (NCBI taxonomy): domain Bacteria; kingdom Bacillati; phylum Actinomycetota; class Actinomycetes; order Micrococcales; family Micrococcaceae; genus Paeniglutamicibacter; species Paeniglutamicibacter sp. The sequence continues at coordinate 12,402 of NZ_JBKKAP010000152.1, read as the reverse complement.
GGCGGCGGGCGCACCGGCGGGCTGCCGCGGTTTACCAGCGGGGGCCGTAACCGCGGGAATCGGGAAAGGCCCGGAGGTTTTCAGGACCGGGCTCGCGGCGGTGGCGGTTGGGCCCGCGGACGCGGCCATTGTCCCGGCCATTGTCGCGGGCTTGGTCTCAGTTGGTGCCGGCACCGGGGCCGCATTCACGACCGGGGGCTTGGACGGGAGCGGGGGCGCAACCCGGGTGCCGGCCGAGTCGGGAACCTTGACCGGGGCGACTACGGGGACCGACGAGATGGCCTCGTCCGCGGTCAGCTCCCGGCGGGCATCCTGGTCGAAGGGCGGAGTCCCAGCTGGCCCGACCGGGTTCCGTTCCGCCGCCTGCAGTGCGGGGGGGGTTGAATTGGTGGTGGTGGCGCTTCGGGCGGCTGCCGACCTGTCGCGAAGCGGGGCGGCGTTGGCCCGAAGGGTCTGGCGAACGCGTTCGGCCGCGGCGCGCTGGGCCTCGATGGCTTCCTTTCGCGCCCGTTGGGCGCTTTGGGTGCGTGCCCGTTGGGCTTCGTCGAGGGCCTTGGTGCGCTCCACCGCCGCAAGGATTCGGGCTTCCTCGGCCGCAACGGCTTTCGCGGAGGCCTTGAGGGCGGCTTCGGTCTTGGCCGCATCATCGACGCCGGGAACCGACGCCTCCGCCGCATCAGGGATGGCGGCATAGTGGTGGGCCGAGCCGTGGCGGGCGGGTAACTCGGAGGCGCTCTGGGTGCCATCCGCTTCATTTGCCGGACCGGGGTCGCCCTCCGGGGGTTGCTGCAGGGAAGCTTCCTGCGCCGGAGGCTGCGCGGCATTGCGCTTGTGCTCTGCCTTTTCGCGCGCGGCACGGGCGGCACGCCGGGGCGATACCCCGGATTCGTGGCGCGGAGAATCGTTGAACGATTCATTAGTCATGCGGTTTTCTCCCTTGCCGGCAGGCAACGTAGTAGCCGAGGGGCGACGCGGGCCCACTTCTTCAGCCGATTGAGATCTGTTGCGATCGTAACCCAAAGCGGGGTCTCCGGGCGGCATATCGCGGGCGTCGGGGTGCCCTGGCGCCTGGCGCGAGGCGGCGGACCGTCCCGGATCAGCCGTCATCGCCGAGCCCTTGGACGTCGGGGGCCGCCAATTGCCCGGGCGAATGCTGTCCGTTGCGGCGCATTTCGAGCACCTGCTGGAGAATCTCCACCGCAGCGACTTGGTCAACGACCGCCCGGTGCTTGCGCCCGTCCAGTCCGGCCTCGTGCAGCGAACGGTGGGCGCTGACCGTGGTCAGTCGTTCGTCCACCAACCGCACTTCCACTTCCGATCCGGTCCGCAGAAGCGCATTAGCCAATTCACGTGCATAATCACGTGCCATGGCGGTGGAGGCGGTTTCCCCGCCCGACATCGAGCGCGGCAGGCCGACAAAGACTTGCACGGCCTCGCGCTTGGCGGCCAGCTTCACCAGTACGGAAATGTCGCTGGACTTTTTCACGTCGCGTTTCAGCGTCTTGACCGGGGTGGCCAGCACCCCGTCGCGGTCGCTGGCCGCGACGCCGACGCGGGCCATGCCCACGTCGACGCCAAGCAGCACCCCGGAACGCGGGGTTGGTGCCCAAGACCCGGGCGCCGAGGCTATGACAGCTCCTGGATCGAACGGACCATGGCCTCCAGGGCCTCGGCGGTCTTGGTGACGTCTTGGCCGCCACCTTGTGCCACGTCGTCCTTGCCGCCGCCGCCGCCGCCAAGGATCTTGGCTGCGGTGCGCACCAGTGCGCCGGCCTTGGCGCCCTTGGCGCGGGCCTCGTCGTTGGTCGCAACAAGCACGAGTGGGCGGCCGTTGGACGCGCCGGTCAGGGCAACGGTCGAGGCGCCGGAACCCAGGCGGTCGCGCAGGTCAAGAGCCAGGGTGCGCAGCGCTTCGGCCGAGGGAACCTCACCGACGTCGTGGGCCAGGACCTTGATCCCGTTGAGGTCACGGGCCTTGGCCACCAGGGCACCTGCCTGGGCTGCCAACTGTGCACCGCGCAGCTTCTCGATTTCCTTTTCGGCGTGTCGCAGCTTCGCAACGGTGTCCGAAATGCGCTCGTTGAGCTGTGCCGCCGGGACCTTGAACATGGAGGAAAGCTCGGAGACCAGGGCGCGTTCGGCGGCTCCGTGACGGAATGCCTCCATGCCCACCAGTGCCTCGACGCGGCGGTTTCCCGAACCGACGGAGGCTTCGCCCAGCAGCGTCAGGGACCCGATCTGCGCGGTGGCGCCCACGTGGGTGCCGCCGCAGAGCTCGCGGCTCCAGGCATCGTTGATTTCCACCATGCGCACGGACTTGCCGTACTTCTCGCCGAACAGGCTCATGGCGCCCATGGCGCGGGCCTCGGCCAGGGGCATGACGTTGGTCGTGACCTGGTGGTTGTTGCGGATCGCCAGGTTCACGACCTCTTCAATCTCGTTGCGGGCGGCGTTGGAGAGGGCCTCGGACCAGGAGAAGTCAAAGCGCAGGTAGCCGGCCTTGTTGTAGGAGCCGGACTGCAGGGCATCGGGGCCCAGGATCTCATGCAGCGCAGCGTGGACCAGGTGGGTGGCGGAGTGCGCCTGTTCCCCGGAGTGGCGGCGGTTCCTGTCGACTTCCGCCAGCACCGTGGCACCCGCAGGCAGTTCGCCTTCGCGCACGATGACCTGGTGGACGTTGAGCCCGCGGATCGGGGCCTGCACATCGAGCACCTCGAGCACGAAGCCGTCGCCGGTGATCAACCCGACGTCGCCGGCCTGTCCGCCTGCCTCGGCGTAGAACGGGGTCTCGTTGAGGACCAATTCGATCTGCTGGCCCTGCTCGGCCACCTCTACCAGGGCGCCGTTGTGCACGATGCCGCGCACGGTGGATTCGCTGGTGAGTTCCTCGAAGCCGGTGAAGATGACGTCGCCGGCGTCGTGCAGCTGGGTGAAGACGGTGAGGTCTGCGTGCCCGGCCTTCTTGGACTTGGCGTCCTTCTGCGCCCGGGTGCGCTGTTCGTTCATCAGCTCGCGGAACTTGGGCTCGTCGACAGCCAGGCCCGCCTCGGCGGCGATTTCCAGCGTGAGGTCGATCGGGAAGCCGTAGGTGTCGTGCAACGCGAAGGCGTCTTCACCCGAGAGCGAGCCTCCCTTGGACTTCGAAACTTCCAGGGCCTCTTCCAGGCGCGTGGTGCCCGAGGCGATGGTGCGCAGGAAGGCGCGCTCCTCGGCGTAGGCGATGCGGGCGATGCGCTCGAAGTCGGTTTCCACGATCGGGTAGACGCCCTTCATGGCGTCGCGGGAGACCGGCAGGAGTTCGGGGAGAACTGCGGTTTCCACGCCCATCAGGCGCATGGCGCGCACGGCGCGGCGGATCAGGCGGCGCAGCACGTAGCCGCGGCCCTCGTTGCCCGGGGAGACGCCATCGGAAATCAGCATCAGCGAGGAGCGGATGTGGTCGGCGACCATGCGCATGCGCACGTCGTCGGCGTGGTGCGGGTCCTTCGGGTCCTCGGTGGAGGTGTAAGCCTTGCCCGAGAGTTCCGCGGCCTTGTCGAGCACCGGACGGACCTGGTCGGTCTCGTACATGTTCTCCACGCCCTGCAGGATCAGCGCGAGGCGCTCGAGGCCAAGGCCCGTGTCGATGTTCTTCTTGGGCAGTTCGCCCAGGATCTCGAAGCTGTCCTTGCCCGTGCCCTCGCCGCGCTGGTACTGCATGAACACGAGGTTCCAGATCTCGATGTAGCGGGTGTCGTCGGCCTCCGGGCCGCCCTCGATGCCGTACTCGGGTCCGCGGTCGTAGAAGATCTCAGAGCAGGGGCCGGCGGGACCGGGCTGGCCGGTGGACCAGTAGTTGTCGGCCTTGCCCATTTTCTGGATGCGTTCGGCCGGGATGCCGATCTTGTCGCGCCAGATTTCCAGCGCCTCGGTGTCCTCGTGGTAAACGGTGATCCACAGCTTCTCGGCGGGCAGGCCGTAGCCGCCGTCCTCGACGGAGCTTGTCAGCAGCTCCCAGGCGTAGGAGATCGCGCCTTCCTTGAAGTAGTCACCGAAGGAGAAGTTGCCGCACATCTGGAAGAAGGTGCCGTGGCGAACGGTCTTGCCGACCTCTTCGATGTCACCGGTGCGGATGCACTTCTGCACGGAGGTGGCCCGGTTGAAGGGCGGCTCCTCGCGGGCGGTCAGGTACGGGATGAACGGCACCATGCCGGCGACGGTGAACAGCAACGACGGGTCGGAGGAGACCAGCGAGGCGCTGGGAACCGCGGTGTGGCCCTTCGACTCAAAGTAGTCGACCCACCGGCGTGCAATTTCCTGCGATTTCATCGTTCCTCTTCGATCCCTTCGTGCTTACGGGCGCTGTGCTTGGGTGTGGCATGCATGTGCAGCTCCCCCGAGGCCTCTCGGCCGGGGAACTGCGTGCTGCCGGAAACCGCCATGGCGGCGGTCATCGGCACGCGTGCCACGAAAATAAGTCTAGTGGTGGCTTGGGCCAGGTGTTTCATCCAGGCCCAGGGCCTGGCGCAATTCTGTTTCGCGTTCATTCATGCCGGTGCGGAAGGCCTCGGCCAGTTCCTGCAGCGAATCGCTGATGCGGCCAACGGTGCGGTTCAGCCCGTCGGAGCTGGCAAGGTCCCTGGCTTCGCCAAGCTTGCGGGCGGTCAGGACGCCGACGCCGATTCCGATGCCGACCCAGAATAGTTTCTTCATCTGCGGTTTCCTCGTTTCGTGGATGGATGGAACGTGCGCTGCCGGTAGCTGCTGTATGGCACGTACCTGCAGGTGCCAGCGACCGGTGTCCCTGATGCTTCGGGCCGGAATCAGCGCGAGCGTCGTCCCTTGCCGGTCGGCTTGGTGTCAAGGACCGAACGAACCCCGGCAGTAAATGCCGCGATCTTGATCAGCGGCCTGCCGACGGTGGCTGCGGTCAACGAGGACAGTGCGCTGATGTTGGCCGACGCGTCAGAGACATGCGAGGTGATGCCGTCGACCTTGCGCAGCTGGTCATTGGTGGTTGCCACGGTGTTGGTGACCTCGGTCAGCAGCGGGGTGGTGCCATCGGAGACTTCCCTGACGGCTGCGCGCAGTTCGTCGAATACCTTGCCGAGCTTCCAGATGGGAATGGCAAGCAATGCCACCAGCACGGCGAAGACGCCTGCCGCAATGAGTCCGGCGATGTCCGACCCTGTCATGTGCTTTTCCTCTACCGTTGGTGACATGTGCTTTTCCACCTTACCGAAAGGTTGGCGATAGCACGGAACCGAAACGTCTTGGATAACACGAAGCCCGCGGCGCAGGGCCACGGGCTTCGTGTTGCAAGCTCAATTCGTTGGGCGTGAACCCGTTGAATTTAGCGTGCGTAGTACTCGACGACGAGGTTCTCTTCGCAGGTTACGGGGACCTCAGAGCGCTTCGGGCGGCGAACAAGCTTGGCCTGAAGGGCTTCAAGCTTGACGTCCAGGTAAGCCGGGACGGCCGGAAGAACGTCGCGGTGAGCGCCTGCAGCGGCGATCTGGAACGGGCCCATCTTTTCGCTACGCTCGTGAACGTGGATCAGCTGACCCTCGGACACGCGGAACGACGGACGGTCAACGCGCTGGCCGTTAACCAGGATGTGGCGGTGCACAACCAGCTGGCGGGCCTGGGCGATGGTGCGGGCGAAGCCTGCACGCAGAACCAGGGCGTCCAGACGCATTTCCAAGAGCTCAACCAGGTTTTCACCGGTCATGCCCGAGGTGCGCTTGGCTTCTTCGAAGGCACGGGTCATCTGTGCTTCGCGGATGCCGTACTGGGCGCGCAAACGCTGCTTTTCGCGGAGACGCACTGCGTAATCGCTGTCCTGCTTCTTGCGGGCGCGGCCGTGCTGGCCCGGACCGTAGGGACGACGCTCCATGTACTTTTCAGCTTTGGGAGTCAGGGCAAGGCCGAGGGCTCGCGAGAGGCGAACCTTGCGGCGGGCACGAGTGTTATTAGCCACGAGTGTCCTTTTCTTTTGTGAGCGGCTGTCATTGGGTCTGGCCTCCATGATGGAGAGTTGTGGGAAGCCGCTTCCCTATTCACTACAACTGCACCGTTGCGCACCGTCCGAGACCGAGGTTTCGGATGGGTTGCGGTTGGGCAGCTTGCCAGCCAAGGATCAATCCTACCACCGCCGCCAAACCCAACGTTCACGCCCGGTGGTTGATGGGAGTGTGAGATATACCCGTTGCCCGCGTGGGATTACTTGGTCCGGCGGTCCTTGGCCCGGATGATTCCGCGGATGCGTTCAACACGTTCGCCGATGGAGCGTTCGGCCCCGTTGGCGGTGGGCCGGTAGTAGTCGACTCCCAGCAGGTCGTCCGGTGCATATTGCTGCGTGGCCACCGAATGCGGGGCGTCGTGCGAATACTGGTAGCCCTTGCCGTGTCCCAGTTGCTGGGCACCGGCATAGTGGGCGTCGCGCAGATGCATGGGCACCCCGTTGCCGCGCCCGGCGCGGACATCCGCGACGGCGGCGTTGATGGCGTTGTAGGCGGCGTTGGACTTGGGTGCCGTGGCAAGGTGCACGACTGCGTGCCCCAGGATGAGTCGGGCCTCGGGCATGCCGATGAGTTGCACTGCCTGGGCTGCGGCCACGGCGGTCTGCAGGGCGGTGGGGTCGGCCATGCCAATGTCCTCCGAGGCGCTGATCATGATGCGCCGGGCAATGAAGCGCGGGTCTTCCCCGGCCTCCAGCATCTTTGCCAGGTAGTGCAGCGCGGCATCAACGTCGGAACCGCGGACCGACTTGATGAACGCACTGATGATGTCGTAGTGCTGGTCCCCCGCCTTGTCATAGCGCTGTACCGCGGCATCCATGGCACGTTCGGTGTGCTCGATGGTGATGACGATCTGGCCCGTGGGGCTCAGTCCCCCGCCATCGGTGGCCTCATTGTTGCCGGTCGCCTCGTCCGAGACGACAGCTTCGGACACTTGGCCCGTGCCCGTCTCGGCGTTGCCATCCCCGTCGATGCCGTCGGTTTCGCGGGCAGCCGAAGGGCCGGCTTCCGGCGCTTCGCCCGGATGCTCATCCGCCGGGCTGCGCTTGGCCTGGGTGTCGGAAGTTTCATGGGAAGAAGGGTCCTGCTTCTGTGCGGAGCGACGATCCAGGAGGCCGTGGGAATCAGCGGCGCTCCACGCCACGCCGGCGGCGGCCTCAAGAGCCGTCAGTGCCCGCCGGGCGTCGCCGCCGGCCATGCGCACCAGATGGTCAAGTGCCGTCGGCTCCAAGACCAGCTCGTCGTTGAATCCGCGAACGTCGGCCAGGGCGCGGGTGATGAGCGCCGCAATGTCGCCCTCTTCCAGGGGGCGAAGCGTGAGCAGCAGCGAGCGCGAAAGCAAGGGAGAAACGACGGAGAAGGAGGGATTTTCCGTTGTGGCGGCGACCAGCACCACCCAGCGGTTTTCCACGCCGGGCAACAGTGCGTCCTGCTGGGCCTTGTTGAAGCGGTGGATCTCGTCCAGGAACAGGACGGTGGTGAAGCCGCGCAGGTCGCGGTCCTCCAGTGCCTGGTCCATGACGCGGCGAACGTCCTTGACGCCGGCAGTGATGGCGCTGAGCTCAACGAATCGGCGTCCGGGGGCACGCGCAATCACGTGGGCGATGGTCGTCTTGCCGGTGCCGGGAGGGCCCCAGAGGATGATGCTTGAGGGGCCGGATGGGCCCGGACCGTCGATTCCGGCTAGTTGCCGCAGCGGCGAACCTGCCTTGAGCAGGTGTTGCTGGCCGACGAGTTCCTCGACCGAGCGGGGGCGCATGCGTACGGCCAGGGGCGCGCGTGGGCGCACGTGTTCTTCGTCGTTTTCCTCGTCGTCACCCAAGGCACTGAGCAGATCGTTCACTCCACCAGCCTAGTTCAGCATTGCCGTCGAAGATTCCGGACCACCTTCCGCGGTGGTTTGACCGGACCGCGGAGCCTGCCGGGACTGGGGATGCGTCCGCGTCGCCGAAGGGCAATCCTGATTCCTCATTGCCGGGGTGGCCCGGGTGCTGCCACATCGCACACGCCGGTGGGGCATGGGGGTGACCCCACCGGCGGGAAGACAGCACCCGGGAGCTTGGCATGGCACAATCGGCGAGCTGCCGCGATTGGGTCGGCGTCTGCCCTAATCGAACAGGGGTACCGTGAACCCGATGGTGCGAAGCTCTGGGTGCCAATAGAGGTTTCGCTGCGGCGCACCCCGTGGTTGTCCGTCGATTGCAATGACGTAGGGAACGCCATCGATCGATTTCAGCGTGATAAGTCCGGCATGTACTTGGATGTGGTGATATTCGCACAATAGGGCCGAATTTTCCACGCTTGTATCGCCACCTTCGAGCCAGGGTATGACGTGGTGGCATTCGGAAGTTGAGGCCGCGCGTGTGCAGCCTGGGATTATGCACCCGCGATCCCGAATGGCAATGGCTTTGCGCTGGGCCTTGGAGAAGCCGCGGACCTCGCGGCCGAGATCAAGTACTGCCCCATTTTCTCCCATGACCGCCGGCAGGATGTCGCCATTGCAGGCCAATCTCCTGATGTTGGCCGCGGAGACGGGGCGGTTGTGGGCGGTCAATCCAGCTTCATCACATTGGCCCAGCAAGCTGCGGTAGCCGATCAGCACCCCGATCTTGACCCGCATGCCGCCGGTTTCGCTGATGTCGGTTCCGTTCAACGCACCGGAGCATGCCGCAACCAGGGCATCGAGCAGCAGCTGCGGGCTGGTGCGTGGGTCCCGGTCCGTCAATCCAGCGAGCCCCGAGCCCTCAGGGGGAAGTCCGCAGGCCAGTTCGCTTAACGGCATGCCATCGGTTCCAGCGCCTGCGGGCCTGGCCCACTCCGGTGCGGGTGCGCCGGCCGGGGAGAAGGTGGGAGTGCCCGAGGCCGAGACATCCTCGACGTCCGGGACGGCGTTTTCCGGGCCGGACGCTGTTGGGTCCGGGTTGGTCGATGCCGAGAACGGCGGGGATTTCAGCGAACGGGGGTTGGTCCAGGCCTCGCAGAAGGCGAGGATCGCCTCGGAGTCCATCGGGTCGCAGCGCAGCAGGTATTCATCGCTGCCGTCGCGGAAGCCCCGGAAGAAGAAACCGCGCTTGGCACGGATTTCCTCGTCGCTGAGGGGAGTGCCGTGCTCGGCCAGGAAGCTGCCCCAGTCCTGCAGGGCCTTGCCGCACATTTTTGGCTCACCGTTGCGCGCCTCATGGACCAGGGATTCCTCGATGGCGGTGTTGACCTTGTCCGCGTCGGCGCGGGGCTTGATGCGCGGCTGCATGGATTCCAGTCGGCCCGCGACCGAAGCGAGGTTGCCGACGTCCGCGCTGCCGTCGGCCGCGGCCCGGGCCAGGATTGGGTAGTTGGGTGCCACCGGGGATCCGCCGGCGTCGTCCGCGGGTCTGGCCGAGGCGACCAGGAGCTTCGCTCCGGTGATGCGACGACGGCCATCGCTACTGGAAATATGCAGGTGCGCCTGCATGTAGGCCAGGATGTTGCGGTGCGGCGCCATCCCGGGGCGCAGTCGCTCCGGCGGGATGGTGGCGGTGCCGTTGGCCAGGTCTTCGGGGTGGGCCACGAGCTCATCGATTTCCTGGGCGAGGAAGGGATCCAACCGGTGGATTTCGGCGGCTTCGGCACGCCGGGTGACCACGAGCTGGCCATAGGCGATGGTGCGGTGGGTGCGTTCCAGCAGGCCCATCACCGCCGCGCTGGCGGCGGCGTCAAGCGGCACCCGTCCCAGCTCGTCGGTGACCTCGGACAGGGCAAGTGCCGCGGCGGCCATTTTCCGGCCAAGCCCCGCGGTGGTGGTCTGCGCCGTCGGTGCCGCAGATAGTGGTGTGCCCATGTCGACCAGTGTCCGCCTTTTGGGCCTTGCGTGCCCCGAAATGGCGCCAGCTGTGCGGGGAAGTGAGTGGTTGCCCTGGCGTTCTCCAGAATGTGTCCGAAGTTGTGCAAACCGGTAGGGTCGGTACGTCCGGCGGCGCCTGGGCGGCGAACGGCGCCGCAGCGCTGGACAACGATGTGAAGGTGGATGCATGAAGGCTGTGTTGCAGGTGGTTTCCCGGGCCTCGGTCGAGGTGGAGGGTTTGGTCGTCGGCAAGATCGACGGCCCCGGCCTGGTGGTGCTGCTGGGCGTGACGCACGGCGACACTCCCGCGCTGGCTGCGAAACTGGCGGCCAAGGTGTGGCGGTTGCGGATGCTGGCGGGTGAGAAGTCGTGCGAGGACCTGGGGGCCCCGCTGCTGGTGATCAGCCAGTTCACGCTCTACGGGGATGTGCGCAAGGGGCGTCGCCCCGGATGGACTGCCGCGGCCCCGGGCGCAGTGAGCGAGCCGCTGTACGAGGAGTTCATGGAACAGCTTCGTGCGCTCGGCGCCCACGTCGAGTCCGGCGTGTTTGGCGCGATGATGGAGGTGTCGCTGGTGAATTCGGGCCCCTACACGCTCATCGTCGACACCGAAGACCTGCCCGGGTAGCCGCGCCGACGCAGCGCAATCAGTCGTCCGCTGGGGACACACGCAGCGACCGGGCATCGGAATCGCGACTGCGCTTGAGCCTCGTGGCGTCGGTCTGCATGGTCTTTTTACGGCACGAAGCGAGGAGCCAGGACAACCAGGCGGTCCATAGCGCCGCCTGGAGAATGGTCTTCCACGTCACTGCGTCCTCCACGAAGTCCGGCACGATGAAGAAGGCCAGGAACCACAGGAGCGCGGCGAGATGTGCCAGCCGGCGAAGAACGATGCTGCGTGTGATGGCGCGATCATCGAGGGCCGCCAGCTGGGCGGCAAACACCTCCACGTGGCCGAATTCGGATGCGGCGGATCGGGCGCGCCCGGCCAGCGCCCGATGCTGCCTTGCCTCACGAAGCCCTTCCCGCGCCTGAACCCGCGTGAAATGGTACCTGCCGCGCAGCAGGTTCTCGGCGTGGGCGAACCAGCGTCCGTCGTCCCATCCGGTGTCGTCGGGCAGGGCCGGGGGCTGCGAGTCGGGAAGAAGCAACCCGAGGGCAGCCAGGGCGATGCCGGCCACGGGCTGCACCCAATTGGCGGGCCCGACGAAGTCGTAGTCGTCGAGGACCGTCATCAACCAGATCGCGCCCGCGAAACCACACGCGGCGCCGCCCCACGTCACGAGTGCCGCACGCAGACGCCCCCGAGTGCGGATTACCCACCCCCACACGGCGAGACCCATTAAGCCTGGCAGCAGCACGAAGAGCAGAAGTCCCGGACCGGCAAGGCTGTGGGCGACCCAGCCGTCGTCGAGGCAAACCCACAGTCCGATGGCGAGCAGCAACGCGCCCAGCGACAACAACGCGATCTTGAGCCCGCCGCCGACAGTCCTGAACAGCAGTTTCCCTTCCAGCACCATCCCTGCCGGCCTGAGTCCCTTCGCCATCTTCCGCCCGTATGCCTCTGGCTCGCCGAAGAGTTCACCGGGACCCTGGCCGCTGGCCGCAACGCTTTCCCGCACCTCGGCCAGTATCGGGACAATCGCGGCGTCTTCGGCGTCGAACCAGGTCATGGCGAGGCCCGCGCGTGTTGCCCACTGTCGATCCGGTTCCGGCCACAATTCGACCTCGGCATCCCAGGGACCCGGGCGCTTCCCCTGGTGTTTCATGCTCGTCCTCCGGGTGTTGACAGGTGCAAGCGTGCTCGGTGGCGGGGCATGTGGGCATCGAACTTCGTTCTTCCGCTCATTGCCGCAGCACCGCGTCCTGGAAGAAGGCCCAGAGCTCGCGCTGGGAGGCCAGGTGCCCGCGGCCGGTGCCGGTGAGCGTGTAGACCTTGCGCCCAGGGGCGCCATCGCCGTCTTCCCAGATGCTGTCCATGAGTCCTGCGGCCTCGAGTTTCACCAGGGCCGGGTAGAGCGTGGAGCCCTTGATGGGCGAGTATCCGCGGGCTTCAAGCAATTGTGCCAGCGCATACCCGTGGTTGGGGCCCGCTTCCAGCGCGTCGAGCAGGCTCAGCGGCAACAGCGCCCGTTGCCATGAGCCTGGAAACTCCTTGCCGCCGCTCAGCATGCCCACTCCCCCACAGGATGGCAGCGTTCGGCACGCTGTGCCGGGGAGAAATTGGCGGTTGCCCACGGGATTGAGGGGTCCATGTCGTGGCCTTTCTGTGGAGGTGCGATGGGCTCATGACGCACGCCGCCAAAATGCGGACTAAGTCAAAAATTTATCTAGATAATTAATACTACTAAGGTTGTCCACGTTTCGTACGGGTTTTCCCCGACTTCTTTCCCGTGTCTTCAGCGCCTCACGGTGGATGCGATATTTCCCGTAGCGCCGGGCACCACAAATCGACATGGGCCAGGTGCCGTGTACGGGCAGGCGGTGGCCACCCCTCCCGCCTCGGGGCGCCCAAACCCGGGCGGCGCCCCGCCCCCCCCCCCAATACCCCCCCACAAGCGCGAGGGGGGGGGGCCCCCCCGC